>JAIKZT010000166.1 GCA_024682015.1 Clostridia bacterium | reverse complement strand
CTCTTCGCGTATTCCGTGGCCAGGAACTCGTCCAGGTCCTTTTCCAGCAGGCAGCAGACCTGGTGGCGGAAGCGGATGGACATCTTGCCGTCCTCGTACAGTTTCTTGTAGACGCCGAAGTGCTCGGGGGTATTGCCGATCATCAGGCCCAGATCATTGGACTGCACCGAGGTAAGGCCGTGCTCCGTCGCATACCGCATGGCGGACTGCAGCTCCTTGTACATGCCGTCCGCGTCGGCGCTGGGAACCACGTGGCGCACCTCGTACAGGGCGTTCTCCGTGATGTACCCGTTGGGCTCGCCGTTTTCATCCTTTTCCACCGTGCCGCCGGGATAGAAGTCGATGGGCGTGTCCTTTGTAAGGCCAAGCATCTCCAGCGCCTTGGAATTCAGGGCGCAGGTGTGCCCGCAGACGCGCTCGAGCATGATGGGATACTCCGTGGATATCTTGTCCAGGTCGTACCGGTTCGGCAGGCGGACCTTGTCCTTGTCGAACAGCTCCTGGTTCCAGCCCTGCCCGTGCATGCCGTTCTTGACCGCGTCCGGATGCTCGGCGGCGAACTTTCTGCAGATCTCCACCATGTCCTCTACGGACTTCGACGGGCCGATGGGCGGCTCATTCAGCACCTCGCCGATCATCAGCAGATGCATGTGGGAATCGTTGAGTCCCGGGATGACCACCTTGCCGCCGCAGTCGATCTTCTCGGCGTCGTATCCGGCCATGGCCAGGATCTCGCCGTTCGTGCCGACGGCCTTGATGATGCCGTCCTCCTGATAGACCGCCTGCTCGAAATGGCCGGCATCCACGTAGACTTTACCGTTGATAAACGCAGTTTTACTCATTTCATTACCCTTTCCGCCGGCGGAGATGCCGGCGACCAACCTTTTGCGCTATCTCTCGTAGACCTTCTCGCCGTCGATGTAGGTCCGCGTAACTTTGGCGTTGATGATGTCCTTCGGATCGATCTCGTACAGGTCGCGGTCCATCGTAATGAAGTCCGCGAGCATGCCCGCCTTGATCTTGCCCTTCTTGTCCTCGTCCATGGAATTCCAGGCGGATTCGGCGGTATAGGCATAGATCGCGTCCTCCACGGACAGCGCCTGCTCGGGCAGATACGGGCCTTCGCCCTTCTTGTCGAGCCGGGTGACCGCGCAGTAGATGCCCTGGACCGGCTCAAACGATTCGACCGGGCAGTCCGTGCCGAAACTCATGTGGATGCCCATGTCCTTGTACCATTTCCAGACGTAGGAGGACTCGGCGAGCTCCTTGCCCACCCTGTCGTAGATGACGTGCATGTCGTAGTCGATAAAGATCGGCTGCACCATGACGGAGATGCCCAGAGCCTTCATGCGCTCGAGCATCGCGCGATCCGTGACCTGGCTGTGCACGACGGTGTGGCGCGGATGCAGGTGCGGATACTTCTTCTGAGCCGCCTCCACCGCGTTGATGACCATTTCGATGGCGCCGTCGCCGATGGCGTGGACCGCCACGGGCACGTTCTGGCGCTGGGAGATCTCGACCATCTCGTTCAGGCCTTCCTGCGTCCACAGGCCGAGGCCCTTCGTGGAGGGGTCATCGTAATAGGGCTTTCTCATGAGCGCGGTGCGGGCGCCCAGAGACCCGTCGGACAGCAGTTTCGTGCAGGAGATCTTCACGTGATCGTTGCCGAAGCTCGTGTCGTATCCTTCCGCGAACGCCTTCTTCAGGTTCTCGGCGTTGAAGTACAGCATCTGGGACGCCAGGCGCAGCTTGAAGCTGCCCTGCTCCGCGCGCTGGCGCATCAGCTGCTGCAGCTCGTAATAGTGGCCGCCCGGGCAGTAGTTGCCCTCGTCGGACTGCACGGACGTAACGCCCTTTTCGAAGCAGTCGTACTGATGCTCTTCCATCAGATCCATGAGTTTCTCCAGGGACGGGGCGGGCAGCGTCGTCTTCATGTAGTCGAACAGGTTCTCCTTGATGACGCCGTTCAGCTTGCCGTCGGGGCCTACCTCCGCGTATTCCTTGTATTTCAGGCCTTCTCCGGAGCTCATGTCGAACATCTCGATACCCTTGGAGTTCAGCACGCCCACGTGTCCGCAGGTGCGCTGGATCATGATGGGCCAGTCCGGCGTGATCGCGTCCAGATCGTCCTTGTTCAGAAAGCGCTTTTCGTCCGTGAAATAGTCCTGATTCCAGCCCTCGCCCACGAACCACAGGCCATCCTTCGTGTCGAACGTCTCCCAGGCCTTCTTCATGCGGTCCACGACTTCCTTCAGAGACGTGCAGCCCACGAGATCCACGTGGATGCGGGTCTTGACGTAGTGCAGGAAGTGCATGTGAGAATCGTTGAAGCCGGGCAAAAGCAGCTGTCCGCCGCAGTCGAGCTCCTCGACGCAGCCGTCATTGTGCGCCTTTGCGTAGGCAGCCGCCTCTTCCTCGCTGCCCACGAACGCGAAATACTTGCCCGTGACGACCGCCGCGGCAGCTCTGGGCTTTTCGTTGTCCATGGTCGCGATCTTGGCATTTCTGATGAGTAAAGACATACTTCCCTCCTATTCCTCCGGCTGACGGGCAGCTCTGGACTTCCAGAACGGCATCAGGCTCTCCTTCAGCAGGCGATATTCCTTGTACAGTTCCTGATATTTCGCGTGATTGGCCATGTTCGGTTCAAACTTGTCCGTGCCCGCCGAGACGTCGGCGCTGATCTTCAGGGCGGACAGGATGAGCCGGTAGATGCCCATCAGGCCCAGCTCCTTCTCCTCGAAGCGATACGTGTCCGCGCCCATGGTGTCGCAGAGCATCTGGCAGATGAACGGGCTTTTGGCCGCGCCGCCCGCGAGATACAGCTCCGCGTCGCCCTTGGGCAGGTTCGCGTAGCAGTCCGCCATGGCCATGGCCACGCTCTCGAAGCTGGCCCGCGCCAGGTGATACTTCGTGTGGTGCGCCCGGATGCCGTAGAAGCCGGCGGAAGCAGAGCTCAACTTGAACGGGGCGCGCTCGCCGTTGATGTAAGGCGTGGACATGACGCCGTCGGAGCCGATGGGGATCTTCGCCAGTTCTTCGTCCGTCTTGGCGTAATCCTCCCCTTCCAGGATGGTGCGGCGCATCCAGTCCATGGCCGAAGCGCCGGCGGTGGCAGCCATCAGGCGGATGTACGTATCCTTCTTCGTGTGGCAGAGGATGGAGCCGTTCGTGGCGATGCAGCCCCTCGCGGTCGCTTCATCCATGACGACGTAGTTGGCCAGCGTCGTGCCCACGATGGAGCCTCTCTGACCGCCCTTCATCAGGCCGCAGCCCGTGGCGATGGCCAGCACGTCCAGACAGCCCGCGATGACGGGGGTGCCGACGCGCAGGCCCAGTTCCTCCGCCCTGTCGGGATAGATCGTGCCGATGATCTCGTCGGACGTGGCGATGGGAGCGAACTTGCCCTTCATCTCGGACAGGCCGAGCTTGTCGAGCAGGCCTTCGTCGTACTGTTTCGTATAGATGTTCATCAGGGCCGTGGAGGCGTCAGAAGCATCGGTGCAGATCTGGCCCGTCAGTTTGAAGTTGATCCAGTCCTTGCAGTGAAAGATCCAGGCGATCCTCGCGTAATTCTCCGGCTCGTTCTTCTTCAGCCACGTCAGCTCCGCCGTGTTGGCGCCGGGGAACATCGCCGTGGTGTTGAGCGCGAGGCAGGTCGGGTTGATGGCGTCGTAGTCCATCACGGTCCGGGTATCGTTCCAGAGCATGGCGTTGCGCACGGGCTTTCCCTGCGCGTCGATAGCCCACAGACCGTCGCCCTGCGCCGAGATGCCGACGGCCACGACTTCGGACCAGATCGACTCGTTGTTCGCCTTCAGCTTCAGGATGACCCGCTTGGCCACCTCCCAGACCTCGTTCATGTCCATCTCCGACGCGCCGGAGAAAGGCATGAGCACCTGCGCCGGCTCGTTCTGGATGTCCGCGAACTTGCCGTCCAGGGAGACCAGACCCGCCTTAATGCTGGTCGTGCCAGCGTCCATTACGAGAAAATACTGCATGTGCACCTCCTATTTCTGATACTCGAATTCGAGTTCTTCGCCGTTGAGATAATGTTTTACGTCCGTTACAAACTCCCGCGTGTGGTTGGCGATGGCGTCCCAGGTCGCGCCGGCGATGTGCGGGGTCAGCAGCACGCGGTCGGGCATGGAAAAGAACGGGTGATCCGCCGCGATGGGCTCGCTCGGAAAGACATCGATGGCCGCGCCCGCGATCTCGCCCTGCCGCAGCGCCTCGACGAGCGCGTCCTCGTCCACGACAGCCCCGCGGGAATCGTTGATGAGATAGGCCGTCTTTTTCATAGCTTTGAAAACGTCCGCGTTGATAAGCTTTTGCGTCGCGGGCGTGTCCTTCAGGTGGATCGTGAGCACGTCCACGAGAGGCGCGAATTCCTCCAGCGGCGCGATCTTCACGTAATCGGGGATCTCTTCGGGCTTTCTGCGCGAAGGCGTGGCGTACACTTCCATGCCGAACGCGTGGCAAAGCTTCGCGACGCGCCGGCCGATGCCGCCAAGGCCCACGATGCCGACGGCGTGACCCTTCAGCTGAAAGCCCTTGTACGTGACGTAGGGACTCTCCTCGCCCGTGCTCCAGGTGACGTCGCGCCTGGCGGACTCGCTGCCGTGGGTGCCGATGTCTTCCGCTACGAAGCGCCCCGCGCACAGGTCGCGGTAGGCAAAGCCGATCTTGCGGGTGACGGCCAGGATGAGCCCCATCGTGAACTCCGCCGTGCAGTCGGAATTGCGGTCCACGGCATAGGACACCTTGATGCCCTTTTCCCTCGCGTAGGCGGTATCCACGTTCACGGGCGTCGCCCTCGTGCAGGCGATGAACCCGCAGTCCGGCGCCGCGTCGATGACGGCTTTCGTGACCGGGTCGTAACTCGTGATGATGACGTCCTTGCCGCGGCAGCGCTCGACCATCTGGGCTTCCGTCAGGACGGCATTCCCCCAGTCGTATTCGATGTCGAGGAACTCTTCCAGCTCCTTCGCGACGCTGTAGTCCATCTCCGCGGAGACGAACGCCTTCGGCTTCGCGCCGGGGGAGCCATTCTCTCCGCCGTTATATCTCTTCATGTTTTTCAAACACCTTTCCGTAACCCTTGAACCGCTCGACCATGCGCTCCATCTCCTCCCGGGGAAGTTCCACCGGCGAAAAGCCGCTCGCCTGCATGGCCATGCTGAAGCAGACCATCTTGCAGCAGAATTCCAGCTCCTCCGTGATGTCGTAGGCTTTGTCGAGCGTCTTAGCGCCTGCCAGCAGGCCGTGATTGGCCAGCAGCACGGCATTGGCGCCCTCCATGGCTTTAAACGCATTGCGCGCCAGCTCCACGGTGCCGTACGTGGCGTATTCGGCGCACTTAACTTCCACCCCGCCGAAGGCCGCCAGATAATGGATCGCAGGCAGCGGGCGGCGGAAGCAGCTGTACGTGGAGGCGTAGTCCGTATGCGTATGGATGACCGCGTCCAGGTCCGTACGGTATTTATAGAAGATCCGGTGCATGTCGCACTCGCTGGACGGGATGGCGTCGCCGTCCACGATCCTGCCGGTCTGCACGTCCATCACGACGATCTGCTCGGGCGTGGTCTTCACGTACGGAATGCCCGACGGCGTGATGCACATGAGCCCGCTTTCCCGGTCGCAGACGGAGAAGTTGCCGCCCGTGCCGGTCGTGAGGCCTTCGCGGATGGCGCGCAGCCCTATGTCCACGAGATCTTTGCGTTTCTGTTCCAATAACATGTTCGTTTCCTTTTCATCCGTTTAGTTCGCAAGGGCATACTTTTACATCATTTATGATATAGCAACGGGCTTGCATTTGCAAGGATAACCACGTATACTATGCAGGGCGGAATGTTCTGAGATCCGCTTGTTTCAGGGGGTTCAAACACATGAAAAAGATCCTTTTCATCATCAATCCGGTCGCCGGCAGGAAGCACGCCGGCTCATCCATGTACAACGTGGTGAAGCGCTTCTGCGACAGCGGCTACACCGTTACAATCGCAGTCACGCAGTACAAAGGCCACGGCAAGGAACTGGCGAAAAGCGCCGCGGATGAGGGCTACGACCTCGTGGTCTGCACCGGCGGCGACGGCACGCTCAACGAAGTAGCGTCCGGCCTTGTCGAAGGCGGCAGCCGCATTCCCTTCGGCTATCTGCCCGCAGGCAGCACGAACGATTTCGCGCGCACGCTGGGCATCTCGACCATCCCCCTGAAGGCGACGGAACACATCATCAAGGAACAGCCGAAGACGCTGGACATGGGCAGTTTCAACGACGGCGCCCAGCACTTTGTCTACATCGCGTCCTTCGGCGCGTTCACCGAAGTCTCCTACGGCGCGTCCCAGTCGGCCAAGAACAAGTTCGGCCACCTCGCCTACCTGTACGAAGGCGTAAAGGACATGCGCAACCTGCGCGCCTACAATACGACCGTTACGGCGGACGGCGGGCGCGTGTACAAGGGCCGCTACATCTTCGGCTCCGTTACGAACACCCGGTCCATCGCAGGGCTCATTACGCTGTACGACAAGAAAGTGGACTTAAACGACGGCATGTTCGAGGTCATGCTCATCAAGGAGCCGAAGGACCCGATCGATTTCAGCAACATCATCGTCGGTCTGACCACCACGGTGCAGGGCAACGAGATGTTCGAATACTTCCGCGCCTCCGAGCTGACGTTCCAGATGCCCAAGACGGCGCCCTGGACCGTCGACGGCGAGGAAGCCAAGCACGAAAGCGGCGTCATCCACATCCAGAACATGAAAGAGGCGTTGACGATCTACAAGTAGCGCATAACGCCCGCTGTGCCTGTGCCAGTGTCCGCTGAGCCTGTCGAAGCGAACGTCACCAAAACAAACGAATAAACCCCATGGGAACGAATACCCGTTCCCAAACCCCGTAAAAACTCCAAATGGGGACGAAATCACGAAGATTTCGTTCCCATTTTTGTTTCTCTGTTCAATCGGTAACCGATTACCGTTCCCGGATCATCCTTCCATCAGAATCTGCAGCGCTTCACGCTACGCGCGAAGCTCTTCGAGCAGCGGCGCGTAATCCGCCTGCTGGCGGAAGCATAGCATATATCAAGCTGAATCAATTAACTGATTTGATCTACATTCCCCCATGGGGGGGGGAGCGACGCAGGGAACGCCTTCGATCGTGTACCAAAGATTATTTCAATCCACGCTCCCCGTGCGGGGAGCGACTGCGACATCTTGTATGGGGCTAGCCGCAAAGCCCACTACTGTCAATGACCGCTCTACACTCTTCATAAGTCAGACGATACACGGCAGAATTACCTTTTGGGCGCTGAAACGTCCGATGATCATAGGAATCCAGCAGATCCAATGCTGTGCTGTATCTTTCCACAACAGTCAGTACTTGTTTTGCGTCCAAAGAGTTATCGGTTCTCTTCAGTAGTTTTACTACACTGCCCAGATCGTTTAACCGCTTTTGATTAACGGCATACCCCTGCATAATATATTGTTTCAATACCTTGTTCGCCCAGCGACGAAATTCTATACCTCGCTTGGACTTGACTCGATAGCCGACGGAGATGATCATATCAAGATTATAGTATTCAGTGAAATGTGTCTGCGTTTTCCCTTCAATTGCACCATGTCGAGTGGTAGTCGCAAATTTTGCGACCACCTCAGACTCCTGAAGTTCTTCTTTCAAAGCATTTCCTATATGCTTACCTATGGTTTTAATATCCCTGTCGAATAGTTCCGCAAGTTGGTTTCGATTCAACCATACTGTATCTTTAGATACTTGTGCAGGTAATGTAATACTTCCATTCTCTGTTTCAAAAAGTATGATTTCATTATTCATAGAAATCTACAAATCCTTTCTAAAGCATATCATACCCAGAAGACATTATACGCAGATCATTGCCAATCGATAAAGGAAAGAGGTCTCGGAGCATATACTCTTTGGCCTCTTCACTTTTGCTTGTTTACAATTTATGCAGACTGCATCTTCCAGCTTGCAGCTTCCTCTCTGAGCTTTATGAAGCTGCTGTATTTCTCGCTGCGTCTGAGCAGTTCTTCATGTGTACCGCTGCTGATCCTTCCACCGTCAAGTATCACGATCTGATCGGCATTCCGAATCGTTTTAAGTCGGTGCGCGATCATAATTACAGTCTTGTTTTCCGTCAGCGCATTAAAAGCGGCAATAAGCTTATCCTCATTCTCAGGATCCAC
>JAIKZT010000121.1 GCA_024682015.1 Clostridia bacterium | reverse complement strand
CCAGGCGCAGATCATCTTGGCAATATGCTCTTTAACCTCAATCCAGGAACAGCTTTCCACAAATGATAAAAGCTTCTGAGCAAGGTCTGTATCCTTATCAACCTTACGGATCATCATCAACCTCCTTTAAATCCCGATTTGTACACATTATTTCTATTTTAGTATACCATAAGCAGGCATATATGTACTTAGACAGCAATCTACTGCCGCATCCATTCATAGCGGATCCCATCAATCAGAATTATTTTTTCTTCAACCATTCTTTTTCCTCCAATTCCATAAAAAAACGCACCCGGTTTTACGTCCCGGATGCGTTATGTAAAATTCATTTTTTTGAAAATACTATTTTTTCTTGTCTGGAGGGTCAAATTATACGAAAAATCCTAACACTCTGTCAAAAATGAAGAGGTTCGGATTAGTCGATAGTGGTGCAGGTAAGAGGAGTCGGCCGCTGTCGCGGCACGGCCTTGCGGGCCCATGCCCGCTGCGGCCCGCTCGCTGCTCGAAGGTCCGCCGGACCTTCTCCCCACGCTCGCGCCTTCGCAGGTTCGCCTCCTCCGCGATCTTCATGACAAACGAAAAGACACCCGCAAGGGTGTCTTTTCGTTTGTGGTGCAGGTAAGAGGAGTCGAACCTCCATGAAATTGCTTTCACACGGACCTGAACCGTGCGCGTCTGCCAATTCCGCCATACCTGCAGAACACTCATGATTATACAGAGTGTTTTCGGAAAATGCAAGCGGAATTTTCACAAAACTCGAAAAAGTTTTCGAAGGGTCACGCGGCCTAAAACAGCCGGATTTTGAGTCGAAAGTCCCCGGACGACCCATTTGCCATCCGGGGGCTTTTCTCTTCTCTATAGGCCTATTTTAGCCCTCTGAGAGGCTCTATTCGATCACCCTCACCTTTACGACGCCGTCGATGGCGTTCAGCGCCGCGATCAGGCTGTCCGAAGGCTTCTTGTTCACGTCGAACACGGTGTAGGCCCAGTCGCCTTTGCCGCGGTTGTTCATGTGCTCGATGTTGTAATCCTCCGCCGTAAGCGCCGCGGACATCTGGCCGATCATGTTCGGGATGTTGCGGTTGACGACCGTGATGCGGTAATCCTCAAACGCCGGCATCTGGCAGACCGGGAAGTTGACGCTGTTGCGGATGTTGCCCGTCGTCAGGAACTCCTTCAGTTCGGCCGCGGCCATCTTCGCGCAGTTCTCCTCCGCTTCGGGCGTGGACGCGCCCAGGTGAGGCATGGCGATGATGCGGTCGTGATGGTTGATCCTGTCGTTGGGAAAATCCGTGATGTAGATATCGATCTCGCCGTTATCGACGGCCTCCAGGATGTCCTCATCCACCACGAGCCCGCCGCGGGCGAAGTTCAGGATGGCCACGTCGTTCTTCATGAGGGCGATCTTATCCTTATTGATCATGCCGCGCGTGGAGTCGTTTTCGGGCACGTGCAGCGTGATGAAATCCGCCGCCCGGAAGATCTCATCGTTTGTCTTCACGACCTGCACGCGGGAATCCAGGCGCAGCGCCATCTCCACGGACAGATACGGGTCACAGCCGAGGACGTTCATGCCCAGCGCTGCCGCCGCGTTGGCTACCATCACCCCGACGGCGCCAAGACCCACGACGCCGAGCGTCTTGCCCGCGATCTCGCTGCCAACGAAGTTCTTCTTCGCCTTCTCCATGGTCTTGTCGACGCCGCTCTCCTGCCTTTCGACCCATTCGATGCCGGGAACGATGCGGCGGCAGGACAGCAGCAGCGCGCAGATGACGAGTTCCTTCACCGCGTTCGCATTGGCGCCGGGCGTATTGAACACGACGATGCCCTGCTCGCTGCAGCGATCGAGCGGGATGTTGTTGACCCCAGCGCCGGCCCGCGCGATGGCGCACAGTTCCGGAGGAAAGGCCGTCTCCTTCAAGTCCGCGCTGCGCACGATGGCCGCGTCATACGCGTCGCCCTCCGTCACGAAGCGGTATTCGCCCAGGGGCAGGCTTTCGTAGATGGCATCGGAGATGTTGTTGAATTTCTTGATCGTAAACATGGTCTATTCCCTCTTTCCTGCTTCGAAGTCCTTCATGCACGCGATAAGGGCCGGAGCCGCTTCGTCGGGCAGGCCGTTGTACATGGACGCGCGGCAGCCGCCGACGCTGCGGTGACCCTTCAGATTGATCATCCCCCTGCCCTTGGCCATCTTCAGGAAGGCGTCCGTGTCCTCCTGGCTCGGCAGCGTGAACGTGACGTTCGTGATGGAGCGGTCACAGGGCTGCACGGGGTTGGAGAACACCTTCGAATTGTCGATGTACTCGTACAGCGCGGCCGCCCGGTCGTGGTTGCGCTTTTCCATCGCCGCGACGCCGCCGTTCTGCTCGACCCACTCGTACATCAGGCCAGCCATGTAGATGGAAAAGCAAGGCGGCGTGTTGTACATGGAGCCGTTGTCCATGGCCACTTTATAGCTGAGCATGATGGGTACCACGGGGTCGATCTCGCGGTCGATCAGGGACTTCTTCGCGATGACCACAGCCATGCCCGAGGGTCCCATGTTCTTCTGGGCGCCGGCATAGATCAGGTCGTGCGACGCCACGTCGATCTGCGCGCCTAAAATGGCCGAGGACCAGTCTGCGACGAGGGGGACCCTGCCCGTCTGGGGCCGCTTCCACCAGGTCGTGCCGTAGATCGTGTTGTTGGCGCAGATGTGGAAATAAGCGGCCGTCTGGGGCACCATGTCCTCCGTGATGTCCGGAATATAGGAGTAGTTCGCGTCTGCCGAATCGGCCACCTTCACGGCGTCCGCCCAGCGCTTGCCCTCGTTATAGGCCTTCTTGGAGAACTGTCCCGTCACGGCGTAGGCGGCTGTTTCCCCTCGCTTGGCCAGGTTCATCGCGACGGCGGAAAACTGCAGCGTCGCGCCGCCCTGCATGAACAGCACCGCGTAGTCCTCGGGGATGTTCATGATGCGCCGCAGGGTACTCTCCGCGTTGTCGATGATCTCCTGAAAGCTCGCGCTGCGGTGGCTCATCTCCAGTACGGAGCAGCCGGCCCCGGGATAGTTGAACAGGTCTTTCTGCGCCTTGAGCAGCACGTCTTCGGGGATCGCCGACGGTCCTGCCGAGAAATTGAATACTCTTTCCATGATGCACCTCTTTAAGCAATTAAAGCGTCCTGATAAAAAACAACCGGAAGGCGTCTGCCTTCCGGTATGTCTGGCGATGGTAAAACTACCTGCTTTATGCCGGAACGAGACGCACTTGAACCCGGGGAGACCCCGAGCCTCCCAGCGTAGAGGTAGATGTACTTGCGCCTCTGAACTGCTTCATCTGCGTCCTTTCCGATAAATTGGTCGTTTAATACAAATAACTTACACCTGTTTTGGGTGACTGTCAACAAGTTTTGTGCCGGAGCTTAATCGACGAACTTCGCGTTCTCCACCAAGTACTGGCCGACCTTGGAGTTCAGCAGCATGCACTTGATGTAGTTCAGACCGTAGTATTCGACGATCTGCTTATACGTATCCGCATCGGTATCGGCGAATTCCGCCTCGATGTCCTCGTCGGTGATGGACAGACCCGCGTCCTCCGCAATGGCCTGATAGATCAGGTAGATGCGCGCAGTATCCACGAGTTCGTCGTGGTACGTATCGATGAGTTCATCCATGGAGGCCGCCCCGCCCATGCCGGAAACGAAGTCCTCGAGCTCCATGCCGTACATGTCGGCGTACATCTGATAGTACTGCCGCATGGACTCTTCCTGATACTTTACCATGGATTCGGGCACTTCGGAGACTTCGAAACTCTCCACTTTCTCGGAAAGGATGGCATAGACCGCTTCGTCCCGCAGTTCCTGGATGGTGGCTTCGCGCAGGCCGTCCACGGTGGTAACGCCCTCTTCCCCGAAGTTTTCCTTCACAAACGCGTCGGTCAGTTGCGGCGTCTTGGTGCCTTTGATATAGTTCAGCTTCACATGGAACGTAACGGGCTTGCCCGCCAGATCCGGGTTATTCTGGTAAGGATCGGGGAATGTGAGATCCAGATCGAACTCCTCTCCGGGCGTGTGGCCCACGATGCCATCCTCGAAACCGTCGATGAAGGCGCCGCTGCCCAGGGTCAGGTCGTCCTTCGTGCCGGTGCCGCCGTCGAACTGCACGCCGTCCATGTAGCCGGCGAAATCGATGCTGACGGTATCCCACAGCTCCGCGGCCCGGTCGGTGATCTCGACGGTCTCCTCATAGGCGCTCAGTTTGCTCTGCAGCGCGCTGTCGATATCGTCGTCGGTCGGTTCGATGTCCTTTGCAGAGATCTCCACGCCGCTGTACTGGCCCAGCTTTACATAATCCTTCGCGGTGACCCCGAGCCAAAGCCCGTTCTCGTCGATGCCCTGGCTGTAGTACGGAAGATCGGACTGATCCACGGAAGCGCCGCTTTCCTGGCCGCCGTTTTCCGGCTTATTTTCGCTCTTCGTGCAGGCTGCG
>JAIKZT010000076.1 GCA_024682015.1 Clostridia bacterium | reverse complement strand
TATTGTTGCTGGGCGGGATGTACAGGGACGGGTCTGAAATGCCCGGGATGTAATCCGGATTGTTCGGATCATACTCGGGGATGTTGCTTTCGCCTTCACCCTGTTCGTCCTCCTCGGGTTCGTCCGGTTCCACCGATTCGTAGGGGCTTTCGCCGGAGAACAGAGGCGAGATCGGGTACTGCGCCGGATTCGAATTATGGAGCGGGCAGTAGTAGTCGGGCGCGTCGCGCTTGGCATCGGGTTCGGAATCGACGCCGAGAGAACGCAGGCCGCTCTCCACGATGATCTTCTCCCAGGAGCTTCCGCCCGGACGGACGATGCCGATCTTCGTGGCGGTGTGCTCGCACTCGGGCGTAGCCAGATAGCCGGTCTCGGCGCAGATCGTAACGGATACGTGCGCGTCGTCCGTTTCGCCCGGCACGGTGCTCCGCACGAACAGCTCGCCGATGCCCTCGGAGTATTCACCCATGGCCTTGCCGGAATACTTGTCCACCGTGGCACGGACGATGTCCCCGCGCAGCTCGAATTCGCCGCGCTCATACATCGCGCCGACGGTCTCCATCACCTTGGCCCACATCTGGGCCGCGATGCCCGAATACTCGCGCATCGAGATGTTCACGTCGTTGCCCATCCAGACCGTGCCGGTAAGCTGCGGCGTAAGCCCGCAGAACCACAGGTCGAAGTTATCGGACGTGGTGCCGGTCTTGCCCGCGGAGGGCTGGCAGCTGATCCTCGCCCCGCTGGACAGACCGTTCGTGACGGTCGTGCGGAGCATGTCGAGCATGATGGAAGCGACCTCCTCGCACAGGACCCTGCGCGTAACAGGCTTTTTCTCGAGAACGACATCGCCCTTCTTCGTCGTAACGGTCGTGTAGCAGATGGGCTCGGTATAGACGCCGTAATTGCCGAACGTCGCATAGGCGCCACACATCTCGAGAGGCGAAATGCCCTTCGTCATGCCGCCGAGCGCCAGCGCGGAAGCGTTTATGTCGTTGACCGCGCCGCTGTGGACGAGGCTGGTGATGCCCATGGCTTCCAGCTGATCGACGCACCACTGCGGATCCATCTGCAGATAGCACTGGACCGCCGTCGTGTTGATGGACTGCTCGATGCAGTAGCGCATGTTCTTGATGCCCCAGTAACCGGCGTACCAGTTCTTGGGCCAGGGCTTGCCGCCCATGACGACGGGACGGTCGTCCAGAGGCATCGCGGCCGTGAAGTTGCCTTTTCCGTCCACGCCGGCCTGCAGGGCCGTGGAGTAGATGGCGATGGGCTTGATGGACGAGCCCGGCTGGCGCGGAGCCGTCGCTCTGTTGTAGAGCAGCTTGCCTTCCACGTTGCGCCCGCCGATCATGCCCAGGATCTTGCCGCTGCCCGTCTCCATGATGACCATGGCGGACTGCGGCTGGATGACCGGGCTCTTCAGCGTATAGTTATCCTCTCCGATGTAGATGCGGCCGTCGTCGAGCTTCTTGATGACGCCCTGATGATCCGTGAAGAACGCGGACTTGATGATGAGGTCTCCCTCTTCCGTCCGGTCCTTATACTCCGCCGGAATGAGCCAGGTGCCGCCCTCGATGCTGTACATCAGGCCTTCGACCTTCTCGTACATGGACTTGAACTCGATGCTGTAGTCCGTGCCGGATCCGGAGGAAGTCTTGAAGAAGTTCAGGCGGTTGCCTCCGTAGATCTTCAGATCGCCGTTGGGGCGCCACTCAAATTCGTCGGTGTTCAGGACGAAGTCGCCGTCCTCGTCGATCATGTAGCTCTTGCTGTACAGCATGATCTTGCCGTTGTCACCGATGATGCTGCCGTTTCCGTCCGTGCGGTAGGAACTGATGGTAGGCCAGCCGGCGTTGTCCGCGTAGACCTCCTCCATCTTGGTCTGGATCTCGCGGTTCATGGTGGTATAGATGTACAGGCCGCCGTTATAGAGCATGCTGTCGGCGTGAGCCTCGTCAAGCCCCAGCTCGCGCATGAGGTCGGCGCGCACCTGCTTTACGACGTAGTCCGTGAAGTAAGACGTGACCCCGGAGTTCGCGTACGCGTTGCTGCCCGGATGGATGTACTGGCGCAGCGTGCTCGGGTCTGCCGCCTTGTACTGCGAATCGGTGATGGCGCCCTGCTCGTGCATGAAGCGCAGGATCATCTTCATGCGGGGAACGCACGCGTCGTTGAAGTACGTGACCCACTCACTGTCCTGG
Organism: Clostridia bacterium; assembly: GCA_024682015.1. Taxonomy (GTDB): domain Bacteria; phylum Bacillota; class Clostridia; order Peptostreptococcales; family Anaerovoracaceae; genus RUG11894. Next base: position 7,246 of record JAIKZT010000076.1, on the reverse strand, counting down.
CTGATGACGTCTAAAGAGTCGATGTCCTCCACGTCGCCCACCGCCATGCGCTTGATGGGCGCGTAGGTGACGGGCTGCTGCGGCAGAGCCGCCAGACACACGCATTCCATCAGGCTGAGATCGCGCGCATCCTTGGAGAAATAGGCCTGGGAAGCCGCCTGCACGCCGCTGGCGTTGAACCCCAGATAGATCGTGTTCAGATAAGCCTCAATTATCTGTTCCTTGGACAGGTTGCGCTCCAGGATGAGCGTGTAGTAAGCCTCAGTGATCTTGCGGTCCATGGAACGCACGCTCTTGATGTCCGCCAGGTAGAGGTTTCTGGCCAGCTGCTGCGTGATCGTGGACGTGCCCGAGATCTCCATGTCGTACTTCAGGGCGTCGCGGATGGCGCCGATGATGCGCACGACGTTGAAACCGTGATGCTCCCAGAACGTCTTATCCTCAATGGAGACGAAGGCGTTGATCAGGTTCTTCGGGATGTCCTTATATTCCAGATTGGACCGCAGCGAGTCGCCGGAGTAGATGTTGTCCAGGATCTCCCCGTCCGCGTCGTAGATGACGGAGTTTTCCGCCAGCAGGTCGTACAGGTTGTCCGGGTTGATCTCCGGTGCCTCCTTGACGATGCCGTAGACGTAATACCCCACGACACCGGCTGCTGCGATGCCGAGGAACAGGCAGATCAGGAACAGCCACAGGATGACCTTGCCGAACGTGACTCTCTTTTTCTTCTTCGGTTTCTTCTGTTTCTTCGGTTTGCTTTGCGATCCGCCGTCGTCGGTCCTGGTTCTGGCAGGCTCCGACTTGGCGTGCTTGCTGCTGCGGCCCTGCGAGGCGCGCGAGCGCCCGGTCAGTTCCCCGGAGGGCGCTGCGGCCGCAGGGGCGGCGTAAGCGGGCTGTGAGGTACCGAAGATCTCTTCCTCCAGCGATGAAGAGGAACGCAGGTCCTGCGCGACTTTATCGAAAGCCGCGAGCACCTCTTCCTCGTGCTGTCTTCCTAAAGATTCGTCCATACGTATTTACCCCTCGAAAATGCTTTCAGCAAAACTCTGCGGGTCGAACGGCTCCAGGTCGTCCATACCCTCTCCCAATCCTATATATTTCACAGGCAGATCCAACTCGTCCGCAATGGTCACGACGATACCTCCCTTTGCCGTGCCATCGAGCTTCGTGAGGATGATCCCCGTCAGCTCCGCGGCGTCGTTGAATTCCATCGCCTGAGAAACAGCGTTCTTGCCGGTCGTCGCGTCCACGACGAGCAGCGTCTCGCGGGCAGCCCCCGCGAATTCCCGGTCTATGACCTTGTTCATCTTCGCGAGCTCGGCCATGAGGTTCTTCTTGTTCTGCAGCCGGCCGGCCGTGTCGCAGATGATGACGTCCACCCCTCTGGCCTTCGCCGCCGCGCATCCGTCGAAGATGACGGCGGAGGGATCGGCCCCCTCCTTGTGCTTGATGATGGGCACGTCCACGCGTTCGCTCCAGATCGTAAGCTGTTCAGCCGCTGCCGCCCGGAACGTGTCCGCCGCCACGAGCAGCACGGACTTCCCTTCGTTCTTCAGCCGGTGCGCCAGTTTGGCGATCGACGTCGTCTTGCCGACGCCGTTGACCCCGATCATCATGATGAACAGAGGCGTCTCGGGGCACAGCGCGAGGCGTTCGCCCTTGTCGACCATGTCCCGCACGATCTCCTTGATGGCTTCGCGCACGTCGCCGGCGTCCTTGAGGCGATCCATGCGGATGCGGTCCCGCAGGCTGTCGATGATCTTCATGGTCGTATCCATGCCGATGTCCGAGGAAATGAGCACGTCCTCGAGTTCTTCCAGCATGTCCTCGTCCGGCGTGGGCCGCGAGAAGAAGACGTCTTCCAGTCTTTCCGTCATCCTTCCGAAGAAGGATTTTTTCTTAGTCGATATCAAAGTGGTCTCCTAACTTCAGGGACAGCACCCTGGAGATGCCCTGCTCGGGCATCGTGACGCCGTACAGCGCGTCCGCGTACTCCATGGTCGCCTTCTGATGCGTGATGAGCGCAAATTGCGTCTGGTCAAAATGATTTAAGTAGCGGGCGAAGCAGTCGATGTTCGCTTCGTCCAGCGCGGCTTCAACCTCGTCGAGGATGCAGAACGGCGTCGGTTTTGCCTTCAGCACCGCGAACATGAGGGCGATGGCTGTCATGGTCTTCTCTCCGCCGGAGAGCAGGTTCATGTTCTGAAGTTTTTTCCCGGGCGGCTGCGCCTCGATCTCGATGGCCGATTCCAGCGGATTCTCCGGATCCTCCAGCGAAAGCCGCGCGTGTCCACCCTTGAACAGCTCCGTGAACGTGCTCTCAAAGTTCGCGACCACCGCGTTGAAGCTCTCCTTGAAGCGCGCCTTGATGGTGCTGTCGATGTCGCTGATGACCGCGCCCAGCTCCTCCATGGCCTGCTCCAGGTCCGCCTTCTGCTGCGACAGGAAGTCGAAGCGTTCCTTGACGGCCTTGTATTCCTCGATGGCGCCCACATTGACGTCGCCGAGCTCGCGCAGCCTCTCTCTGTATTCCCGGGATTCCTTCAGCCCGCGGGACATGACGAAGTCGGGATCGGAGCGATCCTGCGCCTGCGCGTAGGACAGTTCGAACTCCTCCCAGAGTTTCTCCTTCAGCGTGTCCGTCTGCGCGTCGAAGCGCGCGAGGCGCACCTCCGCGTCGTGCTTGGCCACCTGGTGCTCGTACAGCACGCTGTCCTGGCGCGTGCGGTCCTCCTCGAGCGCGTCGGCTTCCGAAGCCGCCTGCCGTCTCGCGGAAGCGGCTTCGTTCTCCGCTTCTTCCAGCGCCGCCTTTTCGGCTTTCTTTTCCTCCAGCGTCGCGGATGCCTCTCCCGCGAACACCGCGATCTCGTCCTTCTGGCGGTCGATGTCCGAAAGGGATGACCGCTTCGATGCGGCCTCGCCTTCCAGCTCGCGGATCTGCGCCTTCACCCTCTCCTCGAGATCCGAAGCGCTCTTCGCCTGCAGCGAAGCCGCATTCGCATCCATGTAGGCGTCCGAAGAGACCTTTCTGGCGGTTTCCGCAGCGGACCGGATGTCTTCCGCCTCCTCCGCGAGCTTTTGCGCGGCCTCTTCCCGCCTCGCGCGGTCCGCCTGGGCCTCGGCCAGGGTCTTCTCGCCCTCTTTCAAAGCCTTCTCCAGCCGCTCTTTTTCCGCGCGGCGGGACAGGATGTTGCCCGTATGATTCTTGAACGATCCGCCGGTGATGGCGCCCGCCGGATTGATGTGCTCTCCTTCGAGCGTGACGAAGCGCAGCGAACCGCTCTTTTTCGACATGGCCAGCGCGCTGTCCAGATCCCGGCACACGATGACCCGTCCCAGCAGGTATTCCACGACGTTCTGATAGCCGCCCTGGCAGCTGACCCGCTCGCTCGCCAGGCCCAGGTAGCCGTCCGAGCCTTCGATGTCCTCGGTCTCGGCCGGTTTTCCAGGCTTGATGCTGTCCGCGGGCAGGAACGTGAGCCGGCCGGCCTTGCGGCTCTTCAGGAGCGCAATGGCTTCTTTAGCCGCCGCCTCGTCCTCGCAGATGATGTTCTGCACGTTGCCGCCGAGGGCGGTCTCGATGGCGAGCTCCCAGCCCCGGGGCACCTTCAGCAGGTCGCCGGCGGCGCCGACGAGCCCTGGCGTGCCGGATTCCATGATGAACCGCACGGCTCCGTTGTATCCTTCGTAGGCCTTCTCCAGCTCTTCCAGCAGCTTATGCCGCGCGGAGAGTTTGCCCTGCGATACGCGAATCTCGGCGATCTTCGCGTTGATCTGGGAGATCTGATCGTCCCGCTCCTGCGCGAGCGCCTTCTCCTTCTCCGCCAGCTGCGCTTCCGCAGCCCGCAGCGCTCTGGCCTTTTCCTCCGCCTTCTTCTTCGCGTCTTCCGCATCCGAGATCGCGGACGCGATCGCCTCGCGGATCTGTTCGGCATTGGCGCGTTCACGCGAGAGCTTCTCTTCCGCCGCGGCCAGTTCGCCCTCCAGGCGGACCCTGTCGCGCTCGAGCGCCGCGCAGCGTTCGTTGTTCAGCTCCTCGCGGCTCTCGACGAAGTGGATCTCCTCCGTAACGCGCGTGATGTCGCTCCGCAGCGCATCCAGCCTGTCGGAAGACGCTTCGGCCTTGGCGCGCTTTTCGCGGATCTGCTCCTCGATCTCGTCCCGCAGCCGCTTGTCTTCGGCAAGTCTGGCTTCGAGTTCGTCCATCTCCTGCCTCACGGCTGCCGTCTTGCTATCGGCCGCCTCGATGTTGCGCAGGATGATGTTGATCTCCACGTCCCGGTATTTCTCCCGGATGTCCAGATACTCGACCGCCTTCTTCGACTCCCGTTCGAGCCCGCCGAGCCGGCTTCCCAGTTCGCCCGCGATATCGGCGACCCTGGCCAGATTCTGCGTGGCGTTCTCGAGCTTTCGCTCCGTCTCCGCCTTCTTGTTCCTGTATTTGACGATGCCCGCCGCTTCCTCGAATATCTCGCGGCGGCTGTCCATCTTGTTGCTGATGATGTCCGAGATCTTGCCCTGCCCGATGATGGAATACCCTTCCACACCGATGCCGGTATCCATGATGAGCTCCCGGATGTCGCGCAGCCGGCAGGGCGCGCGGTTGATCATGTACTCGCTCTCGCCGGAGCGGTACATGCGCCGCGTAATGCCTACCTCTGCGTAGTCGATGGGCAGGATGTGGTCGCTGTTGTCGACGACGAGGGTGACCTCCGCCATGCCCTTGGGCTTGCGCGTCTGCGTGCCGGCGAAGATGACTTCCTCCATCTTGCCGCCCCGCAGCATCTTCGGGCTCTGCTCGCCGAGCACCCAGCGGATGGCGTCCGAGATGTTGGACTTGCCGGATCCGTTCGGGCCGACGATGCAGGTCATCCCCTCGGTGAATTCTATTGTGATCGGATCTGCAAAGGATTTAAATCCGTTGAGCTCCATCCGTTTAAAAAACATGTCTTACCTCTTGGCCTTCAGCGCTTCGAGCGCTACGGCAGCCGCATGCTGCTCGGCCTCCTTCTTGCTCTTGCCCTGGCCGCTGCCAGCAGGCCTTCCGTAGCAGGACACCTCCGCCGTAAAGACCTTCGCGTGGTCCGGCCCGCTCTCCGCCGTGATCTCGTAGCGGATCTGTGGGTCACCGCACTCCGCGGTGCGATGGCTTAAGACTTCCTGCAGCGTCGTCTTGGCGTCCTTGGGCAAAAGCCCGTCCTCGCACAGGTGAGCCGTCTCACCCAGGCAATTCTTCACGACGGCGTTGGCGGCGTCAAACCCGCCGTCCAGATACGCCGCTCCGATGATGGCCTCCATGCAGTCGGCAATGATGGACACGCGCTCCCGCCCGCCCCCGCTCTCTTCGCCGCGGGACAGCAGCAGGAAGGCGTTGATGCCCAGCTTTCTGCCGGCGTTTCCCAGCGACCGCTCGCAGACGATGGACGCGCGCATCTTCGTGAGATACCCTTCTTCCTTGTCCTGATAGCGGTTGTACAGCTGCAGGCCCACGCAGGCGCCCAGCACCGCGTCGCCTAAAAACTCCAGGCGCTCGTTGCCCTCGCTGGGGCTGCCCAGATGCTCGTTGGCATACGAACTGTGCGTGACGGCCCGCTGCAGCAGCTGTCTGTCGCGAAAGCGGTATCCGATGATGTCTTCGAGTTTACTCAGCTCCATGCTCCGTATACCGTCCCATCTTCGCCTCGATCTCGCCGATGACGTCGCGCTTGCACACCTCCGACGCCTTGAGGAGCGCCTGGCGCACCGCGTTGGCGGACGATGACCCGTGCATCTTGAACACGAGCCCCTTTACGCCCAGGATGGGCGCCCCGCCGTAGTTGGAATAATCGAATTCTTCCTTCAGGCTGTACAGCTTCTTCTTCAGCAGCAGCGCGCCAAGCTTGGCCTGAAAGTCCTCCGTGAGCTTATCCTTGATCTGCTTGAACACGTTCCAGGCCGTGCCCTCAGTGAGCTTCAGAACGATGTTGCCCGTAAAACCGTCGCAGACGAGCACGTCCGCTTCCGTGCGCGGGATGTCCCGGCCTTCGACGTTGCCGATGAAGTTGAGGCCCGAACCCTTCAGCAGGCCGAACGCCTCCTTCAGCATGGCCGTGCCCTTCGTCTCCTCCGTGCCGATGTTGATCAGCCCGATCTTCGGTTCTTCCGTCCCGAACGCGTGCTGGCGGTAGATGCTGCCCATGTGGGCGAAACCCAGCAGATGGCTGGCCGTGCAGTCCACGTTTGCGCCGGTATCCACGAGCAGGACGAATTCGCCCTTTCTGCCCAGTTTGGGGAAAGCGGACACGATGGCGGGACGCTCGATCCCTTTGATTCGGCCCAGGCGCAGCAGCGCCGCCGTCATGAGGGCGCCGGTGTTGCCGGCGGACAGGACCGCGTTCGCGCTTCCGTCCCGCACCATCTCCACCGCCATGACAAGCGAGGAATTCTTCTTCGTGCGGACCGCCTTGACGGGGCTGTCCTCGTTTTCTATCACTTCTTCGGCGTGGACGATCTGGATTCTCTCCTCGTCGTACATGCCTTCGTATTTCTTCAGTTCTTCCCGGACGACATCTTCTTTTCCCACGAGCACGATGTCCGCTTCCATGTCATCCAAAGCCGCGATGCAGCCTTCGATGACCGCCTGCGGCGCGTTGTCGCCGCCCATGGCGTCCACTGCGATCTTCATATACGTCCAAACCTCCGTACAGATGTGCATAGAATATCAATGTATTATAGCACACTATCGGGCGTTTGTCTGCAATAATGCTTCGGACTGTTTTGCGCGTTTTCCGAAGGCATAAAAAAACGCACAGAATCCGTGCGTTTGCATGTTCGGGAAGAATTTGCGCTGAGAAAACGCCTTCCTTTCAGCGCCTGCGCGATGCCTCCTGCACCGCTTTCCAGAGCCTGTCCGCCTCCTTGGCCGCTTCCGCGTCCGTCCGTTCGCCGTAGCGGGCCGCCAGATACAGCGTGCGCAGGGCTTCCAGCTCCTTTTCGCACCCGGGCAGCACGATCTTTCCGATCTGCATCTGCTGATGCGTGGTCGCCCCGGCTAGTCCCTGCGCGCCTTTTCTTTCGCAGAGCTTCAGCACTTTGATGTAGCGCCGGCGCACCCTGTCCTCGGGTGGCCCTCCCAGAAGAAGGCCGAGCCCGCTTCGCCGGTTTTCCTCTCCCGGAGCCAGGAAAGAGCGCTGCTCCAGGGAGACGCCAGCTTTTGCCGCGCCCACGGCGGGACGCAGACGGCGGAACAGGCGGTAGATGACGAAGA
>JAIKZT010000068.1 GCA_024682015.1 Clostridia bacterium | reverse complement strand
GCGATGGAGTCGATGAACCCGGCCAGAAACACCGCAGCGCAGAGAAAAATGAGTTTCGGATACGTGATCAAGCCTAAAAACATAACTGTCTAAAACACCGGCGGGAAACTGCCGCCAAGGGCATCCGCCCGCCCGGTTTGCTTCAAAATACCTTCTTAAAGTTTCTATATCATTACTATTTTATTGATTTCTGACGGCTCATGCAAGGCATATCGTGGTATAATGATCTATAGATTTCAGGCAGGCCGCGCGGAGCGTTCCGTCTGGCCCGCATCGCATAGGTACGACAAAAGGAGGATATGAGCATGTCATTTTTCGACAATCTGAAGGAAACCGCCAAGAATCTGGGTGACAAGGCCATGGAAGGCGCGAAGGTCTTAGGAGACAAGGCGCAGGATACCGCGGAGATCGCCAAGCTGAAGATGAAGATCAGTTCCGCCGAGAGCGAGATCAAGAACACCTACACCGCCATGGGCAAGAAGCTCAGCGAAGAGCACGCCGAATACATGGATAAGTTCTTCACGGAAGAGAAGGGCAAACTGGCCGAGCTCACCGCGGAGATCGCCAAGCTGAACGAGCGCATCGCCGCCGTCAAGAACACCGTCGGCAAGGTCGAAGAGGAAGTCAAGGAAGAGGCAGAGGAAGTCATCGAAAAGGTCGAAGAATCCTTGTAACGACAGTCCCGTAAAGCGAAACAACGGAGGACCCGAAAGGATCCTCCATTTTATTTTGAGATATGGGGACGGTTCCTTGTCCCATTTTGAGTCACGAGAAACGTCCCCTGACTCAAGACGCTAACGGATCTGGCCCTCGCCGCAGACGACGTACTTCCAGCTCGTAAGCTCCTCGAGCCCCATGGGCCCGCGCGCGTGGAGCTTCTGCGTCGAGATGCCGATCTCCGCGCCAAGGCCGAACTCGAAGCCGTCCGTAAAGCGCGTGGAGGCGTTCCAGTAGACGGCCGCCGCGTCGACGCTGTTCAGGAACAGCGCGGCCGTTTCGGCGTTTTCCGTGACAATGCATTCCGAATGCTGCGTGCCGTGCGCATTGATGAAGTCGATGGCTTCCTGCGGGCTCGTCACCGTCTTCGCCGCCAGGATGTAGTCGTTGTATTCCGTATCCCAGTCCTCGTCCGAAGCCTCCTTCGCCCGCGTGCCCAGGATATTGCAGATCTTCGCGTCCGCCCGGATCTCGACATTCTTTTCGTCCAGCAGCGGCAGCGCCTCGTTGAAGAACGCTTCCGCGATCGACTTGTGCAGCACGACGCACTCCACCGCGTTGCACACCGACGGCCGCTGGGTCTTCGCGTTCCAGACGATCTTCGCCGCCATGGGCAGATCCGCCTCGCTGTCCACATAGACGTGGCAGATGCCCTCGCCCGTGCGGATGGTCGGCACGGACGCCTCTTTCGTGACCGAGCGGATGAGCCCCGCGCCGCCCCTGGGAATGAGCACGTCGATGTACTTCTCCAGGTGCATCAGCTCCTTCGCGCTCTCGCGGCTCGTGTCGTGGACGAGCGACACCGCGTCCGCCGGCAGCCCGACGCTTTCCAGCGCGCCGCGCATGATCGCCTCCGCGCACATGTTGCTGCGGATGGACTCCTTGCCGCCCCGCAGGATGCAGGCGTTACCGGCCTTCAGGCACAGCACGGCCGCGTCGACCGCCACGTTCGGCCTGGCTTCGAAGATCATGCCGATGACCCCCAGAGGCACCCGCCGCTGTTCAATGTGGATCCCGTTCGGGCGATCGATGGTCTTGGTCACCTTCCCGATCGGATCGGGCAGCGCCGCCGCCTGGCGCACGCCTTCCGCGACGCCTTCGACGCGCTCCTTCGTCAGCTTGAGCCGATCCAGCATGGACGCGTTCATCCCGCCGGCCTTTGCGGCTTCGTAATCCTCCGCGTTGGCTGAAAGCCACTCATCCTGCCGCGCGATCAGCGCGTCCGCAATGGCCAGCAGCGCCTTGTTCTTCGTTTCGGTGCCCGCCAGCGCCATGGCCTGCGCAGCCTTTTTCGCCGCCGCGCCCTGCATTTCCAGAACCGTCATAGTCTCTGCCTCCTCTGCCTGCTCTATTCCCTCAGCCCCGCCGCGCGATAAACCGCGTGCCGATGGGCTTTCCTTCCGCGATGTCGTACAGTTCCTGCGGCCGCTTGCCGTTCGTGATCACCATGTCGCAGCCAGCTCTCGTCGCGACCTGCGCCGCAGAAAGCTTCGTCGCCATGCCGCCGGTGCCGCGCCAGGTGCCTGCCCCGCCCGCCATGGCCAGGATCTC
>JAIKZT010000012.1 GCA_024682015.1 Clostridia bacterium | reverse complement strand
AAAGCTTCTGGTGAAGTTCTTTCTGGCGGGCGTTCTCATTACGGTAAACTGGTCGCTGTACATCTGGGCGGTGAACGCGAACCACGTTGTCGAAACATCCATCGGGTATTACATCGAGCCCATGGTCGTCTGCCTGTTCGGCGTGTTTCTGTTCGGCGACAAACTGGATGGGTTCAAGCGGATCGCGCTTATCCTGGCCGCAGCCGGCATCGCCGTGATCGTGCTGCATTACAAGCGCCTGCCGGCGATCTCGCTGCTGTTGGCGCTGTCGTTTTCCGTTTACGGCGCCGCCAAGAAAGGCCTGTCGCAGCCGCCGGTCCTGTCGCTGTTCTACGAGACGGTCTTCCTGGCGCCGCTGGCTCTGGCGGCGATGCTGTATTTTGAGCTATGCGGCAAAGGCGCTTTCGCCGCATCTTTGGACAGCCCTTGGAAGCTGCTGCTCCTTCTGTTTGCCGGTGCGCTGACGGCGATCCCTCTGATGCTCTTCGGCGAATCGGCCAACAAAGCCGGCCTGTTCGCGACGGGGCTCGCCGGTTACATCTCGCCGTCCATCTCGCTCGTCTTAAGCATTTTCGTCTTTCATGAACCGTTCGAGTTCGCCCAGTTCATCGCGTTCGCCATCATCTGGGTGGGGCTGGGGTTCTTTACATACGGCGAGTTCCGGTCCGCGCGGCAGGGCGACAGCGCCTCGTGACCCGGCCATGGGTTTAAAGAAGTTTTGGCAAGAGAACTGGCAAAAATCGGCATTCGGGAATTGCCAGTGTTTTTGTGCTGAAAATGCCTTTCATAAGTGTAAAACTGGCTCTTTGGCAGGGCGTGTGGACATAAAACGTCCGGCAGCAGGCGTTCAGGCGGTTTAAACCGGATGCCAGAAATGCTAATGGGTTAGCATTGAGGTCCTTCAGGCAGCGCTGCAAAGGGGCGTTAACATTTGATGGGTGAACCATGGAAGACAGGATGGCCCGACTGGTTTTACCGGTGGAAATGATTATGCATTGCCGATATAATAGAATCCGACAGGCCGAGGTTTGTGGTGATGAATATGTATTGGAATCATAATTCTGCTTATTATCCTTGGGTACAGAAGAAAACAGCGAGTTGCCGTACCATTCTGGATGTTGGCTGTGGTGACGGCTCTCTTACCTTATTCCTTAATGATGGCATAAAGAGAATTGTTGGAATTGATACCGATAATCATTGTATAGAAAAAGCGCAATCCGTGCCGAATGATGGTTTTGTGAGGTTCACCCGCTGCAGTTTCGAGGACTTCATGCCGGACAAGGCATTTGATGCCATTGTTTTTATAGCCTCCATCCATCATATGGACATGGCAAAAGCGCTGCAAAAGGCGAGATCTCTTCTGTCACCATCCGGTAAGATCCTGATTGTTGGCCTTGCATCGCCTTCTGTCATAACAGATTGGGTTCTGGAAGCAGCCCGGGTAATCCCTTCTAAAGTCATATCGTCTTTCCATCACATGAAAACATCCGAGGAACTGGGGATCAAAACGGATTACAATCTTCTACGAATGAAAGACGTCCGCAGCATCGTTAAACAGGAACTGCCCGGTGCAAGGATCCGCTATGCCCTACACTACAGATATTTGCTTGAATGGGTATCTCGTTAAATCCAGATCTGTGCAGATCAGCTCAAACAGGAATCTGTTTCGGTTCTATTCTGCAGATGGATTCCATCACTTGACATCGCAGCAGGATTGATCAGCTAACGAAGAAGGGGAGAGACATGAGGTTTAAAAACTTCCTGATAGTTGTAAAAGATATTGAAAGATCCAGAAAGTTCTATCATGATCTGTTCGGTTTCGATGTGATCCTTGATAATGACGGAAACATTGTCCTGACGGATGGGCTGGTATTGCAGGAAGAGAAATACTGGAAAGAGTTTCTCGGAAAAGAAATCATGCCGGAAAACAATTCCTGCGAGTTATACTTTGAAGAAGCCGACTTGGATGGGTTTATTGAAAAACTTGAAAGGTATTATCCGGAAGTGCACTATGTCAACAGACTCACGACACACAGCTGGGGACAGAAAGTCATCCGTTTCTATGATCCGGACGGTAACCTGATAGAAGTGGGAACGCCGATGTAGGATGGCGGCTATGGTTTTTTAATGGAAGTGGAATAAAAAGATGGACAGGACTGAAATCATAAAGAGCTTTTATGAAAGCATCGATGAGGATAAGCGCTTAGAAATAAAACGCCAGGGCCAGCTCGAACATTTTGTTACCATGAATTATATTCATAAGTTCGCAAAAGAAGGCGACCGAATATTGGAAATCGGCGCAGGAACGGGCAGGTATTCCATTGCGCTTGCAAAGGAAGGTTTTCATGTATCTGCAATAGAATTGGTAGAGAAGAATCTGCAGGAACTGAAAGAAAAATCAAAGAGAGTAGCGAATGTAGAAGCCTTTCAAGGAGACGCGTTGGACCTGGGGAGATTTGGGGACGATTCGTTCGACATCACCCTTTCATTTGGCCCGATGTATCATCTTTATGACTCAAAAGATCAGCACAAGGCCTTGGATGAAGCAATCAGGGTAACGAAGCCTGGAGGCGTAATTCTGGTTGCCTTCTTATCGGCTCATGCGATCATCTGTACAAATTATCTGTATGATTTTTTGCCGACAACGGCAGGGATAAAAGAGAACTTCAACAAGGATTACAAGGTGAGGCATTTCAAAGAGCAGCTTTTTACCGGATTTGATGTATGTGAGTTTGAGGAGTTATTTGAAAGCAAGCCTGTTGATCATATAACGACAGTAGCGGTGGATAATGTCCTTGAAATTGCAGAGGCCAGACCGGATTTTTCAATGACTGATGAGGACTTCCGGGCTTTTGCTGATTATCAGATGCACATATGTGAAAAGCGTGAAATGCTGGGCAGTTCAAGCCATCTGCTATATGTAGGCAGAAAACGAAATTGATGCTATGGTTATGATCCGGAAAGTAGATTGATAGAAGCGGGAACGCCGATGCAAGATGGCAACCATCATGACCCGCATCAAAAGCCGCGCACAGCTATGCTTATTCTTCTTGCAGGCGAGGTCTTGTTATAAACAGCTGCCGGATGCCGATCGGTTCATCTGTGGGTCAGCGGCCGTGATGCCGGGTAGAGCGGACGTCGCGCTACTGAGATCCTGCCTGAGATCGCAGAACAGACCGGCGGACCGGACCCATGAGACTTTTCGGATTCTCTGACATTTCAAAACGAGGAAATGGTATCCCATGAACATTCAGATTAAACCCATGGAGACGGATGAAGAAATCCGGGGAAAGGCTTTTGTGCATTGGAAGGCCTGGCACGAAGCCTATCCAGGCCTAGTGAGCCAGACATATCTGGACAGACTTACGCTGCAAAAGTGTGAAGACATGGCTTTTCGATGGCCGCAGAATACGCTCATTGCGGAAGAGGATGGCAGGGTCATCGGGTTCGTATGCTATGGCGACCGCGGAGAAGAAGCCCCCGGCATGGGAGAGATCTTCGCGCTGTACGTGTTATCGGCGTATTACGGAACCGGTGTGGGACAGCGGCTGATGGAAGCCGGGCTTTCGATGCTGTCGGCCTATTCGGGCGTATGCCTCTGGGTCTTGAAGGAGAATGAACGCGCCATCCGTTTCTATGAAAAGTGCGGCTTTCGCGCGACCGGCGAGGAGATGGAGAGCCGCGTCGTTGAGGCGGTGGAGATCCGCATGGAGCGGGCGAATGACCGCTGAACGGAAACCATCAGCACCATCCGCTTGGGTGAGGATGACCCCGGACGTTCCAGAATTGTGAATTTTGCGATATAGAACGTTTGGCGTTCTATATTTGCCGATTCATGCTGCATGGAACGCCAAATCCGTTTCATGCAGAAAATATTTCGATTATAGAACGTGAAACGTTCCAAATCGGGACTTTTCACAAATATAGAACGCATACCTTCCGTTGTACGCGGCAGAGAAACTATATCCGCAAATTACACATTTACACTAGTTGCGTGAGACACGGGGACGGTTCCTTGTCCCATTTTGAGACATGGGGACGGTTCCTTGTCCCACAATTTCTTATGAGTCTGGTTATCCGCTTGTTCAACTGGTCGCGTATCCGCTGCCAGGTTGATCTTTTGCTCCTTCCGTTGTACGCGGCAGAGAAACTATATCCGCAAATCACACGTTTTACCCTAGTTGCGGATAACAATTATCTGATCCAACTGGGATTTCTGCACCCAGACTAAACAACCCCTGCATCGCCTGCTGATATTCATATCCGCAATTCCTGCTTTATGGCAGATTGCGGATACTCTTCCATTCTGAATGCCGCAGGATTAGACAAAATGAGATCAAATCGTTCCGCAAAATTCAGAAAACAGGCATTTTGCGGATACTTTTTCCCAGCCGCAAAAAATGAGTCAGCAGAAACGTCCCTTGACTCTAGGCGCAACAAAAGGGCGGGGGATGAACCCTCGCCCTTCGCTTTGCCGTTATGTGCGGTCCAACCCGTATGATGACAGGTTACAGGCCCAGTTCTTCCTTCAGCTTGGCCAGTTCGGACTCGACGGAATCGGTGACGCCAGCCTGATATTTGGCTTCCAGCGCGGCAGCTTCGTCGACGGGCTGGGCTTCCAGCTCGGCCTTTGCGTTCGCGATATCCAGCATCTTGTCGGCCTTCTGCTCCATCTTTTCGAATTCGCCCATGACCTTGTCGAACTTGTCGGCGCTGCCGGTGTACTTGTTGACGGTCTCCTGGGTGTTGGCGATGGAAACCTTGGCCTTGATGGTAGCCTTCTTGGCTTCCAGCTGAGCGATGTCGTTCGTCAGCTTGTCGTGCAGCTGGCGCATCTTGGTGGCGTTCTCGTGAGCAACCGCGTAGGCAGTCTCGAGGGAAGCGCCGGTGGTCTCCAGGCCCTGCTTCTTGGCCAGGAAGATCTTGGCATCGCCTTCGTTGCCAGCCTGCAGCGCCTGGACGGCCAGACCCTGATACTTGGCGACTTCAGCCTTGTTTTCATCGAGCATTCTCTTCGCTCTGGTCTCCTCGGCCATGACAGCCGCGGTTTCCTGCTTGACGTCCGCCAGGTCCTTGCGGGCCTTGATCAGGTACTGGTCGATCATCTTGGCAGGATCCTCTGCCTTGTCCAGCAGGGCGTTAATGTTGGCGCTCAGAATGTCGGTGAATCTGCTTAACATGCTCATAGTAATCAATCCTCCTTGTTATAGCTATTGGATAGCGTATCTAAGTGACTGTTTGTAACTTCCTGATAACCGGCCGCGTCGTTTTCGTACTTCTTGGCCAGATCTTCAGCTTTGGATGTGGTTTCGGCGTCGCTGAACGTGGTGAGCGGGGTGTTCAGGATCTGCTGGTCGCGCTCATCCTGTTCTTTCTTCGCCTTGGCGCGCGCCCGGATGATCATGACGACCGCCAGCAGCACCAGGATGATCCCGGCGATGATCGTGGGATAGTACCACGAGGGGCGGGTGACCTTCATGATCGTTTCACCCGCTTCCTGGAAGGCCGCCGCGAAGAACTCGGAGTTCGACTTCGAGGTATCCCAGTAATAGCGGTCGATGTAGTCGCGCAGGATGTCCTGGGCTTCGTCGTCGATGACGGTCTTTGCTACGAGGCCGGGCAGGACGTAGACGCCGTAATCGCTGTCGTCATCGTACTGCTGGAACACGACCAGCACGTGCGCTTCGTCGTATTCGTTCCCGGAGATATGGAACAGCTCGTCGTAAGTCGCTTCCGCGAAGTTGTAGAAATCTGTCTCCCTGGGGTAGGCCTCTCCGTCGATCATGTCCGTCAGGTAGAGGTAGGGCATGACCCCGGTAGCGTCGTAGAAGCTCTTCATGCCCGACGTGAGCTTGCTGCTGCTGTCGATCCATCCGATCTCGTCGGTGTAGTAACCCGCGTTGACCTTTACCGCGTTGGCGGGAAGCGGTTCCCGCTGGCTCGTGGAATACGTGATGTCGCTCTGGCTGCCGGTGTTCTGCTCTCCGAAGAACGCGCTCCACAGGCCTCCGAGAACGACGAGCACGACGACCGTCATGACCACGATGAGGATGAACGAGTAGAAGCATCCGCGGTTGATCTGCGGTCCGCCCTGGGGCCGCCGTGAGTTGATGGTGCCGGGCACGTAATTGCCGTTGTTTCCGTTGTTATATCCGCCGGAATTGTAGGAACCCGTGTTGTAGGTCTTGCCCGGGTTCATGATGATGATCGGACGCACCGGTCTCGGCGAGCTGCCGCTGCTGAACGGGCTGCTGGAATAGTTGCCGAAGCCGCTTCCGGTCGGTCGGCTCTGGTTGAAGGAGCCGGAAGATTTTCCCCCTGTAAAGGTGTGGCCTGAATGCCCCAGGCCGCTGGACGAACGTCCGATGGTGCTGAATCCTCCGGACCGGCCGGAACCGCTGTGAGAGCTGCCCCGGGAAAAGCTGCCGCTTCTGGAGCCGCTCGAGAAGCTTCCGCCTCTGCTGCCGCCGGAAAAACCGCCTCTGCTGCCGCCGGAGAATCCGCCTGAGCCTCTGCCCATAATCCTGATACCTCCTTGTGTGAAATTGCATATACTGCTTTAATGATAGCACAAAATGCTGTGTTGTGTTATACTTTTTCCATGTAATGAAAACGAAACATTTCGAGGTTCTTTTTTATGTTCTGGAAAGACAGACTGAAGACATACAGCGCTGAACACGAAGGCCTGCTGGTGGGCATGGACATCGGATCCACCACGGCGAAGATCGTCGTCATCGACGGCGGGGACATCGTGTTCAGCAAATATGAAAGGCACTTTTCGCAGGTGCGCCAGAAGGCGGTCGAACTCACGAAGCAGGCCGCGCCTTATCTGGAAGGAAAGACGTTCTACGCTTCCATCTCAGGCAGCGCGGGGCTCGGGCTCGCCAAGGCGGCGGGCCTTCCGTTCGTGCAGGAGGTTTTCGCGACAGGACAGGTCGTGGAGGTGCTTGAACCGGCCACGGACGTGGTCGTGGAGCTCGGCGGAGAAGACGCGAAGGTCATCTTCTTCCGCGGCGGCATGGACGAGCGCATGAACGGTTCCTGCGCCGGCGGCACGGGCGCCTTCATCGACCAGATGGCCACGCTGCTCAACGTTTCCGTGGATGAGCTCGACAAGCTCGCCCAAAAGCACGAACGCATCTATCCCATCGCGAGCCGCTGCGGCGTGTTCGCGAAATCGGACATCCAGCCGCTGCTCAACCAGGGCGCGAAGAAGGAGGACATCGGCGCGTCGGTCTTTCAGGCCGTCGTCGACCAGACCATCGCCGGGCTCGCACAGGGCCGCCGCATAGACGGCCACGTGATGTTCCTCGGCGGGCCGCTGCATTACTGCCAGGGCCTGCGGGACCGCTTTCAGAAGACGCTGAAGCTCTCGGACGAAGACGCGGTCTTCCCGGAATACGGCCGCTTCGCCGTCGCGCTCGGCGCCGCGTTCTACGGCGCGGGACAGGGCGCCTCGTTCACGTACGAAAACTGGCTATCTTCACTGGAGAGCGCCACTGGCGCGCTCACGAAGACGGAGCACGCAAAGCCCCTGTTTGAAAGCGAAGCAGACTATCAGGAATTCCTGGACCGCCACAGCCGCGCGGGCGTGCCTTCCCGCGAGCTGGAGAGTTACGAAGGAAAGGCTTACCTGGGCATCGACTGCGGCAGCACGACGACGAAACTCGTGCTCATCGACCCTGAAGGCACGCTGCTGTTCTCGTATTACGGCCATAACAAGGGCAACCCGGTGGACGTGGTCCGCGAACAGCTCGGCGAGATCTACAGGAGGGCGAATGGGCGGGTCACCATCGCGGGAAGCGCGGTAACGGGCTACGGCGAAGAACTGATCCAGCGGGCGTTCCACCTCGACGGCGGCCTCGTGGAGACCATGGCGCACTACAGCGCGGCCAGGTTCTTCAATCCCGACGTCGATTTCATCATGGACATCGGCGGACAGGACATGAAGTGCCTCGCCATCCGCAACGATTCCATCGATTCCATCATTTTGAACGAGGCCTGCAGCTCGGGCTGCGGCAGCTTCATCGAGACGTTCGCGCGGGCGCTGGGCTACGATATCGCGGATTTCGCCAGGCTCGGCCTGTTCTCGAAGAACCCCGTCGATCTGGGCAGCCGCTGCACCGTGTTCATGAATTCGTCGGTAAAACAGGCGCAAAAGGACGGCGCGGACGTGTCCGACATCTCGGCGGGCCTGTCCATGAGCATCGTCAAAAACGCACTTTTCAAGGTGCTACGCGTGCAGTCCGCCAAGGATCTGGGGCAGCATATCGTCGTGCAGGGCGGCACGTTCCTGAACGACGCGGTGCTTCGGTCGTTCGAGCGCGAGCTCGGCGCCCACGTTACGAGGCCGGCCATCGCCGGACTCATGGGCGCGTTCGGCGCGGCGCTGTTTGCCAAGAAACTGAACGTGGAGCGGACGAGCACCGTCAGCGAGGCGGAACTGGCCGCGTTCACGCATGAATCGAAGACCGTCACATGCAACGGCTGCACGAACCACTGCCCGCTCACGATCAACACGTTCTTCGGAGACGAAAAGTACGTCTCGGGCAACAAATGCGAGCGGGGCGGCCTGATGGCGCTGGGCAGAAAGCCCGAAACGGCGCAGAGGCTGCCGAACCTGTACCGCTATAAACGCGACAAGCTGCTGAAACTCAAGGCGGACAGCGGGGAAGGCCGGTATACGATCGGCATTCCCATGTCGCTGGGCGTGTTCGAACTCGCGCCCATGTGGCACACGATCTTCCGCCGGCTGGGCTTCAAGGTGGAGATGACGAATTTCTCCGACAAGCGCCTGTACGCAAAGGGACAGTATACCATCCCGTCCGATACGGCCTGCTATCCGGCCAAGCTCATGCACGGCCACGTGGAGCGGCTCGTGGAAAAGGGCGTGGACGCGATCTTTTATCCCTGCCTCACGTACAATTACCACGAAAGCGACGCGACGGACAACTTCTACAACTGCCCCGTCGTCGCGTACTACAGCGAAGTGCTGAACGGCAACATGGACAGCCTGCACGGCGACGTCAGATTCCTGTATCCGTACCTGGCGGTCAACGACAAGAAGCAGCTGGCAAAGGAACTGCTGACCTGCTTGAACGAGGCGTTCGGAGGCTTCTCGCTGGCCGCGGTCGAAGGAGCCGTCGAGGCGGGTCACAAAGCGTATGAAGAGTGGATGCAGGACGTTCGCGCGGAAGGCGCGCGGGCGCTGGCCTGGGCGCGGCAGAACGGCCGGCGCATCATGGTGCTCGCCGGCAGGCCCTACCACGTGGATTCGGGCATCTGCCAGGGCATGGACCAGCTCATCGAGTCGCTGGGCTTCGTCATCGTGTCCGAGGACTGCGTGTCGAACCTCGTTGACCCGCAGAAAGTCAACGTGCTCAACCAATGGGTGTACCACGCCAGGCTGTATAACGCGGCGAAGTACGTGGGCCTGCACGACGACTGCAACCTCGTGCAGCTCGTATCGTTCGGCTGCGGGCTGGACGCGATCACGACGGACGAAGTGCGCGCCATCCTGGAGCGCTACGGCAAGCTGTACACGCAGATCAAGATAGACGAGATCAACAACCTGGGCGCTGCGAAGATCCGCTTGCGGAGCCTTCTGGGCGCGCTGGAAGAGAGGGAAGCTACATGGAAATAGGCTGCGCTGCCTGCGGCGCCTGCGGACTGGAGAGCTGCAGCGGCTGCGAAGAAGATAAGACCATAGGAACGAAGCAGGAGATCCCCACGCCGGACAACCGGGTCGTGTTCACCAAAGAGATGAAGAAGACCCACACGCTGCTGGTGCCGACCATGCTGCCCATGCATTTCAACCTGTTCATCGAGGTGTTCCGCAAGAACGGCTACAAGATGGAACTGCTGGAAAACGAAGGGCGGCGGGCCGTGGACTGCGGGGTCAAATACGTGCACAACGATGCGTGCTACCCGTCGATCTGCGTCATCGGGCAGTTCATAGACGCGCTGCAGAGCGGCAAGTACGACACGGACCACGTGGCGCTCATCTACATGCAGACGGGCGGCGGCTGCCGGGCTTCGAATTACGTTTCACTGATGCGCAAAGCCCTGGAGCGGGCCGGATTCGCGCACGTGCCCATCGTGACGATCAACATCGCGGGGCTCGAAAAGCATCCGGGCTTCAAGGTGACGGTGCCCATGTACCGCGATCTGCTGAACTGCTGCCTGTATGCGGATCTGATGATGCTCCTGCGCAATCAGTGCCGCGTGCGCGAGGTGAAAAAGGGGCAGACGGACGCGCTGTGCGATCACTGGGTCAAGAAGCTTTCCAAGGAGATCTGGGACGGCCGGATGCGCTATTCCCGGGTGAAGGAGAACATGCGGAAGATGGCGGCGGATTTCGCGCTGATCGACCGCGTGCCCGAGCAGCCCGTGCGCGTGGGCATCGTGGGCGAGATCTACGTGAAGTACTCCCCGCTGGGCAACAATTACCTGGAGGAATTCCTGTACAGGGAAGGCGCCGAGGCAGTCGTGCCAGGTCTTTTAGACTTCATGTACTACTGCGTCCACAACAACCGCCTGGACTACGAGCTCTACGGCATGCGCTCGGACAGCCGGCTCATCTGGAACATCGTGTGCAGGTATTTCGAAGGCAAGAAGGACGATTTCAACGCGATCGTCGCCGAAAGGCCTGAGTTCTACGGGTTTTCCAGCTATGCGCACCTGCTTGACCTCGCCAGGCGCCACCATTGTGTAGGCATGGGCATGAAGATGGGCGAAGGCTGGCTATTGACGTCGGAGATGCTGGAACTGTGCGAAATGGGCGTTACGAGCATCGTCTGCTGCCAGCCGTTCGGATGCCTGCCGAACCACATCGTGGGCAAGGGGATGATGAGGCCGATCAAGGCCTGTTATCCGGACGCGAACATCGTGGCCATCGACTTTGACCCGGGCGCGTCCCGCATCAACCAGGAGAACCGCCTGAAGCTCATGATGAGCAACGCGAGGAAATAAAATGTGCCAATAAAGACCTTTTCTTGGCAGGCCTTCAGAAATTGGGCGTTTCATCGATTCACTCGGGAATGAATCCGGGCACGGCGGGCAACTCGCAGTGTTTCTACGGTCGAAACCCTGCTCAGACACTCCCGCCTCTCGCAGAGCTCGGCCCGCATTCATGCCTTCGTTCATCGTGAAACGCCAGCGATTTCTTCAGAGTGCCTCGAAAAGGCCTTTACAGGCACATTCCGTTACAATATACAATATATGCAGGATATGCAGGGCTCTACGGGCCGCAAAGGAGGAAAAGATGACTCCCAGACAGGAACAGATCGTAAGAAACGTGGATAAGTACAGGCAGGACATTCTGGACGCCGAAAGGTGGATCTGGAAGCACCCGGAGGTGGGGTATACCGAGTGGCAGACGAATGCCTACATGCTGGAGAAATTCAAGGGTTACGGGTATGATCCCATCGAGGCTGGTAACATACCAGGGTTTTATGTAGACCTTGACACAGGGCGTCCCGGGCCGACCCTTGCCATCATGGGCGAGCTGGACGCGCTCGACATTGCGGGCCATCCGGAGTCCGTGAACGGCCAGACGCACTGCTGCGGGCACAACTGTCAGTGCGCGGAGATGATCGGCATCGCCGCCGCGCTGAAGGAACCCGGGGCGCTGGACGGCCTTTCGGGCCGCATCCGCCTGATGCTCGTTCCCGCGGAGGAGATGATCCAGCTGGAGTTCCGCAAGGGGCTGATCGAAAAAGGCGTCATCCATTATCTCGGCGGCAAGACGGAATTCATGCACCGCGGCTATTTCGACGGCGTGGACCTGGCGCTCATGGTGCATGCGGACAACGACAACGACTACGATTTTTCGGCGCAGGAAGGCTATAACGGCATCATCGCCAAGATCCTTACATATAAGGGCCGCAGCGCCCACGCGGGCGGTTCACCCCATAAGGGCATCAACGCGCAGTACGCGGCGACACTGGGGCTGGACGCGGTCAACGCGCTGCGGGAGACGTTCCGCGACCAGGATCACATCCGCTTCCATCCCATCCTGAAGGGGGTCACCTGCGCGGTGAACATCATCCCCGATGAGATGCGCATCGAGAGCTACACGCGCGGCAAGACCATGGACGCGTACGTGAAGGCGAACAAGCGCATCAACCGGGCGCTGGCAGCCGGCGCGCTGGCCATCGGCGCCCAGCTGCACGTGTGCGACATGCCCGGTTACGCCATGGAATTCCACGACCACCTGTTCATGGACCTCTGCCGGCAATGCTGCGAAGACCTGTCGGGCAAGGATAAAGTGAAGTTCGACTACAGCGCCTGGAGCACGGGCTCTTCGGACTTCGGTGACCTCACGATGTGCATGCCCGGCGTGCAGTTCTACGCCAACGGCTGCACCGGCATCGGTCACGGCATCGACTACTGCGTGGCGGAGCCCGAACGTGCCTGCGTGAACCCGGCCAAGGCCGAACTCTTCATCGCGGACGCGCTGCTGTCGGACGGCGCCGCGAAGGCGAAGGAGATCATCGCGCAGTACAAGCCTCAGTTCCCGAGCATCCGCGCGTACCTGGATTTCGTGGACACGCTGGCCATGGACAAGGACGTTATCACTTACGAAAAGGATCACGCGATCATCGATCTGCCCAATGATTGAACTGTTCAAAAAACTGTGGAATAAGTACTTCGTGCAGCTGCGCAACTTCGTGATCGTCGGCTGCACGGTGACCCTGCTGGATTTCGTCCTGCTGCGGGTCCTTACTGAATACCTGGGCATCTGGTACCTGGCGTCCGCGATCATCGCCTTCATCCTGTCCACCATCATCAACTACATCCTGTCCATGCGCTTCGTGTTCAAGGGCAGGGAAGGCCGGGACAAGAAGGAGGAGTTTGCGGTGTTCGCCGTGCTCAACCTGATCGGGCTGGGCCTTACGACGCTGCTCATGTGGATGCTCGTGGACAAGGCAGGCCTCTACTACATGCTCGCGAAGGTGTTCACGTCGGGCACCGTCATGGTGTGGAGCTTCTTCTCGCGCAAGATATTCCTCGAGCAGAAGCAAACGGATTGACATTTCCCCAGAATGGTCCATAATGAAATTGCAGCCTCGGCTTTTACGGGCCGGGGCATTATTCTAACATCATGAAATCTCAAATTTGAAAAGCCGACAGGACCCCGAAGGCAAATGATTTGAAAAAAATGATGAATAAATAAGGAGCTGATACCGGCGATGAAAGAAGACCAGAAGCGCATGCCCCTATACGAGGCGATCATGGCATATAACGAGAAGAACCCCGCGTTCTTCCACATCCCCGGACACCGCTACGAGCGGGGCATCAACGAGACGTGGCGCAAACAGGTAGGCGACGAGATCTTCAAGTTCGATCTGTCCGAGACGCCGCTCACGGACGACCTGCACCACGCCAGCGGCCCCATCAAGGAGGCCGAGCAGCTGGCCGCGGATCTGTGGGGCGCGGATTACACGCATTTCCTCGTCAACGGCAGCACCTGCGGCAACCAGGCGATGGTCGTTACGGCATCGCACGGCGGCGCCAAGATCGCCATCCCCCGAAACGCTCACAAATCCGTGCTGATGGGGCTCATCATCGGCGGCGGCAAACCCGTGTACATCATGCCCCAGATCGAGCAGGAATGGGGGCTTCACGGCGGGATCACCCCGGGACAGGTCGAAGAGATGTTCCGCCAGAACCCGGACTGCAAGGGCGTTCTCGTGGTCAGCCCGACGTATTACGGCATCACGAGCGACCTTGAAGGCATCGCCCGCGTCTGTCATGCGCACGACGCGATCCTGATGGTGGACGAGGCGCACGGCGCGCACTGCTATTTCTCCGACAAACTGCCGCGCGGCGCGATCGAGCAGGGAGCGGACATGGCGGTGCAGAGCATCCACAAGGTCACCGGCTCCCTTACACAGAGCTCCATGATCCACATCAAGTCCGACCTCGTTACGAAGAACCTGCTGGAGGCAAACCTCACGCTCGTGCAGAGCACGTCGCCCTCGTATCTGCTCATGACGTCCTTAGACTGCGCCCGCCAGCACATGGCGCTGCACGGTGCCGAGATGATCGACCGTGCCGTGGAGCTGTCGGACGACGCGCGGGAGCGCATCAACCGCATCCCGGGGCTTTCCTGCGCGGGCAAGGAGCTCATCGGCCGGGCCGGCATCCACGGTCTGGACACGACGCGGCTCATCATTTCCGCGGACGACATCGGAATTACCGGGTTCAACCTGAAAAAGATCCTGTTCGACGATTACGACGTGGAGGTCGAGCTGCCCGACTACCGCAACGTGGTGGCCATCGTCACGTACGCGAACGTGCAGGAGGAGATCGACAAACTCGTCGCGGCGCTGGAGGACATCTCCAGGCGCTTTGCGCCTGAAGGGGAACCTCTGCCTCCCGGCGAAAAACTGCCGCCCCAACCGGATTACGTGCTGAGCCCGCGGGCTGCCTATTTCCTGGAGCGCGAGCGCGTGCCTTGGGTCGAGTGCCGCGGCCGCATCGTGGCTGAAATGATCGCGCCTTATCCGCCGGGCATTCCTGTCATCTATCAGGGAGAGCGCATGAGCACGGAAGTCTGGGAATACATCGAGGCTTTCCGCCAGCGCAATGGACACATCCACGGACCGTCTGACCCTACGCTGTCGACGCTCCTGGTGATCAGAGAATAGAACCATTCAGCCGCCGCATGCCAACGCAGGCCGGCGGCTTTTTCAAATGACGCGCCTATGAACAGATTAAATAAGCTGCGCGCCAACATGGCGTTCAACATCATAGGGGGCACGATCCTGCTGCTCGCGGTCGCCGGGATGCTGGCCGGGATCATAGGCCTCATCAACTTCACCGACGCCTTCCAGAAGGAATACGCCTCGACCACCTACCACATGGCGGACACGGCGACGGCGCTCATCTCGGGGGATCATCTCGAGGATTACCTGCGGGGCGAGCGGATGGAGGAGTATCAGCGGACGAAGGACGCGCTGGACGAGTACTGCCGGCGCATACACGTATCGCTCGTCTACGTCATTCAGGTGGATCAGAGCGATTACGGCCGCTTCGTCTCGGTCTTCAATGCCGTGGACAACTCGGTGGACGATACGTCGTACACGCCCTGGGAAGCGGGGTATCGGCGCGATACCACGAACGAGGAGTACGCGCTGAAGTACAAGGCCATCTACGAAGAAGGATCTCCCTACGAGACGATCTACCGCATCCGGACGACAGGCGGGGCGCACGCGCACATCACGGCGATGGTCCCTGTCAAAGGGGAATCGGGCGACGTACGGGCCATTCTCTGCATGCAGCGGCCCATCCGGGAACTGCTGGACGCGCGGCGCCCGTATCTGAGGGACATGGCCAGCGAGTCGGTCTTCCTGATCCTTTTAGCCGGCTTTTTCGGCGCATTTTACATGAGGAGGCGCATCGTGACGCCCATCGCGGACATCTCGAAGGAAGCGAAGCGCTTCGCCAGCGAAAACACGCTGGGAAAGCCGCTGGGCCGGATCAGCAATTACAAGGAGATCGCGGATCTGGCCGCTTCCATCGATACCATGGAATCGGACATGGTCCAGTACATCGCCGATCTGACCGCTGCCACGGCGGAGAGGGAGCGGCTGTCCGCGGAGCTGAACCTGGCCAGCCAGATCCAGATGAATTCCGTACCCAACGACTTTCCGGCTTTTCCGGAGCACCCGGAGATCGACATCTTCGCTTCCATGTCGCCCGCGAAAGAGGTCGGCGGCGATTTCTATAATTTTTTCCCCGTGGACGAGGATCACATCGCCCTCGTGATCGGCGACGTTTCGGGCAAGGGCATTCCGGCCGCGCTCTTCATGATGGTCACGAACATCATGATCCGCGACAGAGCCCGCATGGGCGGCAGCCCCGCCGAGATCCTGGCCTACGTGAACCGCGACATCTGCGCGAACAACAAACTGGAGATGTTCGTATCCGTCTGGCTGGGTATCCTGGAGCTGTCCACCGGCCGCCTCATTGCCGCGAACGCGGGGCACGAATATCCGGCGGTCCGCACGCCCGAAGGGGTTTACGAGCTCTATAAAGACAAGCACGGCCTCGTCATCGGCGCCATGGACGGCATTTCCTATAAGGATTACGAGATACGCCTGCAATGCGGGTCGCAGATCTTCGTGTATACGGACGGCGTGCCTGAGGCGACGGATGCCGATAAGCGCCTGTTTGGCACGGACAGGATGATCGCCGCGCTCAACGAAGAGAAGTTTTTAAGCCCGCGGGAACTGCTGGGGCGCGTGCGCAGCGCGGTGGACGGCTTTGTAAAGGACGCGGAGCAGTTCGACGACCTGACGATGCTCTGCCTGGCATACAACGCAAACAATAATCAAGAGGAAAGACAGCATGACGATGAACAGTGAACCCTGCCGCATCAGGCTCTTCGGCAGGATCGATTCGAATAACGCGCAGCAGGCGGAAAAGGACATCCGCGCGCAGATGGAGGAAAAAGGGGGAACGCCGCTCGTTTTAGACGCGCGGGATCTCGACTACATCTCCAGCGCGGGCCTGAGGATCATCCTGCATCTGCGCGGAACGTGCCCGGACATGAGGATTGAGCGGGTCAAGCCGGACGTGTACGAGGTCTTTGAGATGACGGGCATCGCCCAGATCATCGACATCGAGAAGGATTACCGCACGATCTCGATCGAAGGCTGCGAGGAGATCGGCGAAGGCGCCAACGGCAAGATCTACCGCATCGACGGCGACAACGTGGTGAAGGTCTACAAGAACGCGGATGCGCTCACGGACATCCTGCACGAGCGGGAAGTGGCGAGGCTCGCGCTCATCCTCGGCATTCCGACAGCCATCTCCTACGACGTGGTGCGCGTCCAAGACAGCTACGGCTCCGTATTCGAGATGCTGAGCGCGCAATCGTTTTCTGGCATTCTGGCGGCGGATCCTTCGAAGCTGGACTGGTGCGTGGACGAGTACGTGAAGCTGCTGAAGCTGATCCACGGAACGGTCGTGCCGGAAGGAAAACTCCCCGACATCCAGAAGACCGCGCTCATGTGGGTCCAAACGGCGCTGCCTGCGCTGCCGAAGGAGGCGGGGGAGAAAGTGCTTTCGCTCGTTTTGGCCGTCCCACGTGACCCGCACATGGTCCACGGGGATTATCATACGAAGAACCTGATGCTGCAGAGCGGCGAAGTCCTGCTCATCGACATGGACACGCTGGCGACGGGTCACCCCATCTTCGAGCTCGGCAACATCTTCAACGCCTTCGTGGGCTTCTACGAGCTGGACAAGGAAGCGATCCTGGACTTTCAGGGTTTTGACTTCGAGACGGGCCGCCGCTTCTGGCAGAAGACGCTGGCGGCTTACCTGGAAACGGAAGACGAGGGGCGCCTTCGCGAAGTGGAGGACAAGGCGCGCGTGATGGGCTACACCCGCCTGATCAGCCGCGCTCTGCGCCACGGCTTCGACAAGACGGAGCAGGAAAAGGAGGCCATCGCCATCTGGCGGGAAAAGCTGCTGGAAGTGCTCGGAAAGGTGGATTCGCTGGTGTTTTAGCCCGTTTGACCATTGAAAGGAGGCACATTCATGAAGACATGCAAGGTCCTGCTGCTGGGCTTCGGCGTGGCCGGCAAGGCGTTCGCCCGCATCCTGATGCAGACCCGGGAGAAGATCCTGGCAGGCAAAGGCATCGACGTGCTGGTGGTGGGCATCACGACCAAAAGCCGCGGCTGCCTGTATCGCCCCGAGGGGATCGATCTGGCTGAAGCCATCCGTCAGCTGGAGCAGAGCGGCCGGTTTGACCCAGACCAGCCCGGTTACTGCCGGATCGATTCGCTGGCGGCAGCACAGGAATGGGAATACGACGTTCTCATGGAGCTTACGCCCATGAACATCCGGACGGGCCAGCCCGCCGCGGACCACATCCGGGCGGCGCTTCGGCGAGGAAGGCACGCCGCTTCCGCCAACAAAGGACCTCTTGCCTGGCATTACAAGGAACTGCGCGATCTGGCGAAGGAGAACGGCTGCTGTTTCTTCTTTGAGACGACGGTCATGGCGGGCACGCCCACGTTCAACATGGTCGAAAGCTGCCTGCAGTACTGCCGGATCGACCGGGTGGAAGGCATCCTGAACGCCACGACGAACTTCATCCTGAAGGAGATGGCCAAGGGCGTTCCCATCGGCGACATCATGCAGAGAGGCCGCGAGCAGGGCTTCCTGGAAGCGGACCCCTCCATGGATACGGAGGGGTGGGACGCAGCCGCCAAACTGACCGTGCTCATGAACGTGCTGATGGACGCGGGATTGACGCCGGATAAGGTCGACCGCACCGGGATCGGCGGGATCACGGAGGCGGACATCGCAGCCGCGAAGGCCCGGGGCAACGTCATCAAGCTCATGTGCCGCGGCGAAAAGGACGCGGATGGGCGGATCACCGCGACGGTGAGGCCGGAGGAGATCCCCGCGGGCGACGTGTTCGCCGGGGAGGATCTGGCGGGCGTCTATTCGCTGTACACCGACCTGATGGGAAAGCTGACGATCCTGCAGTACGGCCTGGAGCCCGCGCAGACGGGCTACGGCGTGTTCGCGGATCTATGCCGCGTGCTGGACCGGATGGCAAGATGAATCAAAAAATTTTAAGTGCTGTCAAGGAAAAATGCTTGACAGCACTTTTCCTTTCTGCTATCATCGTTCAGGTATGAAGAACAGTCTGGACAATTTATACGAGATCAGCCTGCTGCTGGACTTCTACGGAGCGCTGCTCTCGGCGCGGCAGCAGGAGATCCTGGCCTTCTATCACGAGGAGAATTACTCGCTGCAGGAGATCGCCGCGGAACTTGGCATTTCCAGGCAGGCTGTCCACGACGCCATCAAGAAGGCGGAGAAGGCGCTGCAGGATTACGAGGAAAAGCTCGGACTGGTGGCGAGGTTCCGCAGGCAGGAGAGCGTGCTGGAAGAGACGGCCGCGGCGCTGGACGCGTTGGCCGGATCACGCGAAGGAGACGAAGCGCTCCGGACGCAGCTTCTCCGCATCAAACAGAACATCATCTCTCTGGAAGAGTAAGGATATACCATGGCTTTTGAAAGTCTTTCGGAAAAATTAAGTGGCGTATTTAAAAAGCTGAAGGGCAAGGGCGTTCTTACCGAGGCGGACATCAACGACGCCATGCGCGAGGTCAAACTGGCGCTGCTCGAAGCCGACGTCAACTATAAGGTCGTCAAGGAATTCGTGGCGGACGTCAAGGAAAAGGCCCTCGGCGAAGAGGTCTTAAAGAGCCTTACGCCGGCACAGCAGGTCATTAAGATCGTCAACGACGAACTGATCGCGCTCATGGGCGGCGGCAGCAGCAAGCTCACGTACGCGCCGAGCGGGTTCACCACGATCCTGATGGTCGGCCTGCAGGGCACCGGTAAGACGACGACCTGCGCCAAGCTGGCGGCTTACCTGAAGAAGCAGGGCAAGAAGCCCATGCTGGCGGCCTGCGACGTGCAGAGGCCTGCGGCCATCGATCAGCTCGAAGTCGTCGGCGGACAGGTGGACGTGCCCGTGTTCACGGACCGCGCCTGCAAGGACCCCGCGGACATCGCGGCCAGAGCCCGCAGAGAGGCCGAGATCAAGGGCATGAACGTCCTCATCGTGGATACGGCCGGCCGGCTGCACGTGGATGAAGCCCTGATGGAGGAACTGAAGCGGGTCAAGAAAGCGGCGAA
>JAIKZT010000009.1 GCA_024682015.1 Clostridia bacterium | reverse complement strand
TTTTCAATCTCTATATCCTACCCTTGATTATAGATGTTTTCGCGAAGCGAAACAAGCCTGTTTCTAAGCCTTCTGCTCCATGAGTTTTTCGGCTGCCGCGAAAGCGTCTCCCAGTCTGGAAACGTCCTTGATGCCCGCCTGTGCCATGTCGGCCTTTCCGCCGCCTCCTCCGCCCGCGGCCTTGGCCATCTCCTTGACCATGCTGCCTGCGTGGTAGCCCTTTTCGGTGAGGTCATCCGTGACGGAAACCATGATGGTCGCCTTGTCCCCGTTGACCGCGGCGAGAACGAGTACGACGCCCTTCTCTTCCGCCTTGATCTGGTCGGACAGGCTACGCATCTCGTCGATGGTCATGCCTTCGAACGTGTGCTCGATGAGCCTGGCGGGACCGAATGCCTTCGCGGCTTTCACGAGATCCGCGGCGCCTTCCTGCGCGGCTTTCGCCTTGAGTTCCTCGAGTTCCCTGCGCACAGCCTTCAGTTCGGCCGCAAGATCCTCTGCTCTCTTTTCAAGCCCCGCGGGGTTCGTCTTCAGGATGGCCGCGGCGTTTTCCGTTCTGGCCTGTTCCGCCGCCAGCAGATTTCTTACAGCGTAGCCCGTAACGGCCGTAATGCGGCGCGTTCCGGCCGCGACGCCCTGCTCGGAAACGATGCGCAGGCAGCCGATCTGGCCGATGTTCGCGACGTGCGTGCCGCCGCAGAACTCCATGGAAAATCCCGGCACGTTCACGACGCGCACAGTGTCGCCGTATTTTTCGCCGAAGAGCATCATGGCGCCGAGTTTCTTGGCTTCCTCGATGGGCATGACCTTCGTCTCCACATCCGTGAACTTCAGGATCTCGGTGTTGACGATGTCCTCCACCTTGGCGAGGTCATCCCTGGAAATTGCTTCGAAGTGCGTGAAGTCGAAGCGCAGCTCGTCCTCATTGACGAGGGAGCCCGCCTGCTCCACGTGGTCGCCGAGCACCATGCGCAGCGCTTTCTGCAGCAGGTGCGTGGCCGTATGGTTGCGCGCGACGGCGTGTCTGCGCAGCGCGTCCACGCAGGCCGTTGCCGTATCGCCCATGGACACTTCGCCGCTCGTGATGACGGCTTTGTGCACGTAAACGCTGCCGACCTTGATGGTATCGGAGATCGCCGCAGTGAAGCCGTCTCCTTCGAGCACGCCTTTGTCGCCGGTCTGGCCGCCGCCCTCCGCATAGAAAGGCGTGCGGTCGAGGACGATGCGCACTTCCTCGCCTTCGGAGGCGCTCTTCAGCGCGCTCATGCCGCGGACGAGGCCTATGACCCGGCCATCCATGGCGAGGCTTTCGTAGCCGCAGAATTCCGTGGTCGGATAATCCTTGAACATGGCGCTCTCGTCGAGCCAGCCCTCGTTGTCCTCGGCCTTGCGCGCGGCTCTCGCCTGCGCTTTCTGCTCGGCCATCTTGGCGCGGAATCCCTCTTCATCCACGGTAAAGCCCTGTTCGGCCGCGATCTCCTGCGTGAGTTCGATGGGGAACCCGAACGTATCGTACAGTTTGAAGACCTGCTCTCCGGACAGGACGCTGCTGCCGGCGGCCTTGGCGGAAGCCATGTAGCCGTCGAGCACGGCTGTGCCCGATTCGATGGTCTGGTCAAACTTCGCCTCTTCGATGGAGATGATCTTGCGGATGTAATCGCGGCGTTCGATGAGTTCCGGATACGCTTTTCCGTACTGCTCGAAGACCTTTTCGGCCACGTCGTTGATGAACGCGCCCTTGATCCCCAGCAGTCTTCCGTGCCGCGCGGCCCTTCTGAGCAGCCGGCGCAGGATGTAGCCCCTGCCCTCGTTGCTGGGCAGGATGCCGTCGCCGATCATGAACGAGACGGTGCGGACGTGGTCCGTGATGATGCGAAGCGATACGTCCGCGGTCTCCTTGCCGTCGTGATAGGCTACGCCGGACAGCCTGCAGACTTCCTGCAGGATCTCGTGCATCGTGTCGATGTTATAGATGGAGTCGACGCCCTGCATGATGCAGGCCATTCTCTCCAGGCCCATGCCCGTGTCGATGTTCGGGTGCGCCAGAGGCACGTAGGTGCCGTCCTCCTGGCGGTCGAACTGGGTGAAGACGTAGTTCCAGAACTCCATGTAGCGGTCACAGTCGCAGCCGGGCTTGCAATCGGGCTTTCCGCAGCCGTATTCGGGCCCTCTGTCGAAATAGACTTCCGAGCAGGGTCCGCACGGGCCGGTTCCGATCTCCCAGAAGTTATCCTCCTTGCCGAGCCTTACGATGCGGTCCGTCGGCATGCCGACCTGGTCGCGCCAGATCTCGAATGCCTCGTCGTCATCCGTATAGATGGTAGCCCAGACCTTCTCCTTGGGGATGCCCAGCCATTCCGGGGACGTGATGAATTCCCAGCCCCAGTTGATGGCGCCTTCCTTGAAGTAATCGCCGAAGGAGAAATTGCCGAGCATCTCAAAGAACGTGGCGTGCCGAGCCGTGTGGCCGACGTTGTCGATGTCGTTGGTGCGGATGCACTTCTGCGCCGTGGTCATCCTCTTGCGGGGAGGCACCTTCGCGCCGCTGAAATACGGCTTCAGAGGCGCCATGCCCGCCGCGATGAGCAGCAGCGACTTGTCGTTTTCGGGAACCAGCGAATAGCTGTCGTGCCGGAGATGATCCTTCGTCTCCCAGAACTTCAGAAACAGTTCGCGCAGTTCGTTTACTCCCATGTATCTCATAAAGATCCTCCGTTAT
>JAIKZT010000004.1 GCA_024682015.1 Clostridia bacterium | reverse complement strand
GCCCCCCGATCCGGAATGGGGCGCCATGCTGTCGGGCGGAAGAGATTATCTGCTGAACTCGTCCTATCTGACCCTGTTCCCGGGGCTTTGCATCATGATCACGATCCTGGCGTTCAACATGGTGGGCGACGGGCTGCGGGACTCGCTGGATCCCAGACTGAAGAGGTAGCGCCATGGAGGAGCTTAGAAAAGATACGAATAAGCCCGATGACCTTCTCGTCATCGAGGGGCTGACGGTGTTTTATGAAACCGATGAGGGCACCGCGAGAGCGGTAAACGATCTGAGCATCCGCCTGAAGAAGGGCAGCACGCTCGGACTGGTAGGCGAGACCGGTTCAGGCAAGACGACGACCGCGCTGGCCATCCTGCGGCTCGTGCCGGACCCGCCGGGCGTGATCAAGAGCGGAACGATCACGCTGGACGGGATCGACATCATGAGTTGCACGGAAGGCGAGATGGACATGATCCGCGGCAGCAAGGTCTCCATGATCTTCCAGGACCCCATGACGGCGCTGAACCCTGTCATGTCCGTGGAAGAGCAGATCGCGGAGACGCTGCGGATCCATGAGGGCATGAACAAGCACGAATCCCTCGAAAAAGCGCGGGACCTGCTGGCGATGGTCGGCATTCCGCCGGAGAGGGGCCGGGAGTATCCGCACCAGTTTTCCGGAGGCATGAAACAGAGGGTCATCATCGCCATCGCCTTCGCCTGCAGCCCGAAACTGCTGATAGCCGATGAGCCTACGACGGCGCTGGACGTGACGATCCAGGCGCAGATCCTGAGGGAGATGCGCGAGCTGAAGGAACGGCACGACATGTCCATGATCCTGATCACCCACGATCTGGGCATCGTCGCGCAGACCTGCGACCAGGTGGCCGTGATCTACGCCGGCCGCATCGTGGAATACGGAACGCTGCGGGACATCTTTAAAAACGCGAAGCACCCCTATACGGAAGGGCTGTTCGGGTCACTGCCGCGGATCAACGAGGATCGGGAGATGCTCGATCCCATCCCGGGGCTGATGCCCGATCCCATGGAGCTTCCTCCGGGATGCGCCTTTGCGCCCCGGTGCCGGTACGCATCGGATCGCTGCTCCGAGGCCGTGCCCGAAGCCAGATGGTTCGGCGAGGAGCATTACGTCTGCTGCAGCGCTTACGACGACCCCGGTTTTGCCCTGAAAGGAGGACAGAGCCATGAGTGAACCTCTCCTTCAGGTAGAGCATCTGAAGAAGTATTTCAAGACCGGAAAGGGCATACTGCAGGCTGTGGACGACGTGTCCCTGTCCGTGGACAGCGGCAGGACGCTGGGCCTGGTCGGAGAATCCGGCTGCGGCAAATCCACGACGGGCAAGACCATCATCCGGCTCATCGAGCCGACGGCCGGTACGATACGCTTTCAGGGGCAGGACATCACGAAGCTGAGCAGGGGGAAGATGAAGAGCGTCCGCCAGAACCTGCAGATCATCTTCCAGGATCCCTTCTCTTCGCTGGATCCCCGCAAGACCGTGGAGCAGCTGATCGGTGAACCGCTGAAGTGGAATCGCATCTTCGGGACGAGGGCGGAGGACAAGGCGCACATCCTGCATCTGATGGACGTGGTCGGCCTGTCGCGGCGCCTCGTGAACACCTATCCCCACGAACTGGACGGCGGACGGCGGCAGCGCATCGGGATCGCCCGGGCTTTGGCCCTCGATCCGAAGCTGATCGTCTGCGATGAACCCGTTTCGGCGCTGGACGTATCCGTGCAGGCACAGGTGCTGAACTTGCTGAAGGAACTGCAGAAGGAGTACGGGATAGCCTATCTGTTCATTACGCACGATCTGTCCGTCGTGAACCACTTCTCCGACGACATCGCGGTGATGTACCTGGGGAAGATCGTGGAGGTCGCCCCGTCGAAGGAACTGTTCCGCGACCCCATCCATCCGTATACCAAGGCGCTGCTGTCCGCGATCCCCATCCCGGATATCGACGTCAGGATGGAGCAGATCCCGCTGAAAGGGGAGATCACGTCTCCGATCAACATGAAGGACGACTGCCACTTTGCCGCCCGCTGCCCCTATGCGGACGAGAGCTGCCTTCATTGCTGCCCGGACCTGACGGACCGGGGGAGCGGGCACTTCGTCGCCTGTCACAAGTTTTAGGAAGCGCCGGTCCGCGAGCTAAGATTGGACTTGCGCGCGAAAGCGTTGTAAAATAGTCCCGGAAAGGAGTTTTCCGGGACTATTCTCATGAAAGCACTCATCGCCATGAGCGGCGGCGTGGATTCCTCCGTCGCGGCTCTTCTGACAAAGGAACAGGGGTACGACTGCATCGGCTGCACCATGAAGCTTTGGAGCGCGGAGCCGGATCCTTCGGATGACCCGTCCATCGTGCCCGCGCCGAAGAAGACGTGCTGCACGCTGGACGATACGGAGGACGCCCGCAGCGTCGCCTACCGTCTCGGCATGCCTTTCTACGTGTTCAACTATAAGCGGGAATTCCGGGAGAAGGTCATCTGCCCGTTCGCGGCCAGTTACGAGCGGGGGGAGACCCCCAACCCCCGCATCGAGTGCAACCGCCATCTGAAGTTCGGACGGCTTCTTGAGCGGGCGAAGGTGCTGGGCTGCGACAAGGTCGTGACCGGCCATTACGCGCGCATCGAACGGGGAGAGGACGGCCTTTACGTGCTGAAGAAGGGCCTGGATCCTTCCAAGGATCAGAGCTACGTGCTGCACTGCCTGACGCAGGAGCAGCTGGGCAGCATCCTGTTTCCCTTGGGCGGCATGACGAAGGAGCAGGCGAGAAGGATCGCCGCGGAGCACGGCTTCGTGAATGCGGACAAACCCGACAGTCAGGACATCTGCTTCGTGCCCGACGGGGATTACGCGAAGGTGGTCGAACGCTGCGGCAGCGGCGAGGGGCTGAAGGAGGGCGATTTCGTGGATCTCGAGGGCCGGCCCATCGGGCGGCACCGGGGGATCATCCACTACACGATCGGGCAGCGCAAGGGACTGGGAAACACCTGGGGAAAACCGGTCTTCGTCACCGCGATCGACCCCGTTGCCAACACCGTGACGCTGGGAGATTCCGCCGATCTGATGCGGCGCGAGGTCACTGCGAGGGATTTCAACTGGATCTCGGGGCGGGCGCCGCAGGGATCCATACGCTGCACGGCCAAGCTTCGCTACCGGCAGGCGGACAGGCCGGCCGAGGCGCGGGCGGAGGCAGATGGGCGGGTCAGGCTCGTCTTCGATGAGCCCCAGAGGGCGCCTACCCCGGGGCAGTACGCCGTGCTGTACGACGGGGACATCGTCCTGGGCGGCGGCATTATCGTGTAAAACAGGCCGGTTTTGCGAAAACTCTTGACAGATTGCTGAAACTGGCTTAAAATATTTTCCATATTGGAAAACGGAGTGTAAACATGCTTCATATCGCTGTAAACAACATGATGATGTGCATGCGTCGGGGCCGGGCATTACGAACGGACCAGGTTTTCTGATGGAAGCATAACGGTCTGATAGTTTTACCCGGATAATTCACTGAAAGAAGTGCGTTATCCGGGTTTTTTATTAGGAGGAAGCAGATGAAGATAAGTGAGATCCTGAAACAGCAGCAGTACAACCTTTCCTTTGAGGTATTCCCGCCCAAGAAAATGGCGGCGCTGGACAGCGTCCGAATGGCGACCGAGGAGATCGCTTTGCTCGGGCCGTCCTTCGTGAGCGTCACGTACGGCGCGGGCGGCGGCACCAGCGACTTTACGCTGAACATCGCCAGAAATCTCCGGGAAAAGACGGGCGTGCCTGTGCTGGCTCACATCACCTGCGTCAGCTCCAACCGCGAGAAGGTGGCGCACTACATCGAATCGCTGAAGCGAAGCGGCATCGAAAACGTGATGGCGCTGCGAGGCGACCTGACGCCAGACATGGAGGGGCAGGACCGCAGCGGCTGGGATTACCGCTACGCTTTCCAGCTCGTGGAGGAGCTGCGGGCTGCGGGGGATTTCTGCATCGGCGGCGCCTGTTACCCGGAGGTCCATCCGGAGAGCGCAAGCCGCGCCGAGGATCTGAAGCATCTGAAGGAGAAGGTGCAGGCCGGGTGCGACTTCCTCACGACCCAGATGTTCTTCGACAACGACCTGTTCTACAGCTTTCTGTACCGGGTGAGAGACGCCGGCATCAGCGTGCCCGTGATCCCCGGGATCATGCCCATCACGAACGCCAATCAGGTGGAGAGGGCGCTGAAACTGTCGGGGTCCCACATGCCGGTGCGCTTCCTGTCCCTCGTGGACCGCTTCGGCAAGGATCCCGCCGCGATGGAGCAGGCGGGCATCGTCTACGCGACGGAGCAGATCATCGACCTGTTCGCCAACGGCATCCGCAATGTGCACGTCTACACCATGAACAAACCGGCCGTGGCCGCCGGCATCCTGCGGAATCTCTCGGCCATTCTCGCGGCATGATGGACACCATTTTTACAAAAAGTTATACTGGAATAGCGCCTGACCCGCAGGAGATCCTGCGCTACGCGGGCATGCCGAA
>JAIKZT010000315.1 GCA_024682015.1 Clostridia bacterium | reverse complement strand
ACCAGAAGCGATCTGAACGCGCTGCTCGACCTCGTGGCCATCTCCACGGTGGCGGACGTCGTGCCGCTGCTGGATGAAAACCGCACGCTCGTGAAGTACGGCCTGGCCTGCGTCAACGCGAGAAAGCGCACAGGGCTTCGCATCCTGCTCGAAGAACTCGGCCTTGCGGACAAGACCATCGATGCGGAAGACATCGGCTTCATCCTGGGACCGCACATCAATTCCTGCGGGCGCATGGAGACCGCGGACGCGGCGGTCGAACTGCTGGCGGGGCTGGGAAGCGAGCAGGAACTGCGCGAAAAGGCGAGGTTCATGCTGGACTGCAACCGGCGGCGCAGAGCCGCGCAGGACGATACGGCGGCCATCTGCCAGAAAGCCATGGATGACGGCGATTGCGGGAAATTGTTTACCATCGTCAGGGCGCCAGGCGCGCACGAAGGCGTGGCTGGCATCGTGGCCGGCAGTTTAAAGGAGAGCTTGTACCGGCCGGTGTGCATCGTTACGCCGGCGGAGGGCGGCCTGCTGAAGGGTACGGGGCGCTGCATTCCGGGGCTCAACCTGCACGACATGCTGTCCGAAGGCGCCGACCTGTTCGAGCGCTACGGCGGACACGCGGGGGCCTGCGGCTTTTCCATGCGCGAGGAGAACCTGCCCGCGCTGCGGGAGCGCATGAACGCGCTCATGGAGGCGCAGCTTTCCGCGCGGCCGGACATCCTCACCGAATCCATCCGCATCGAGAAGGCGCTGGACGCGGACGAAAAGACGCTGCAGTTCGCGGCGCAGCTGAAGAAACTCGAACCTTACGGCGAGGCGAATCCCAAGCCGCTGTTCGCTCTGCAGCGGGTCAGGCCGGCGAACGTCTCCTTCATGGGGGCGGGCGGGCAGCACCTGCGCTTTACGGCGCGCGGCGAGGACCGCGCGGACGTTTCCTGCGTGCTGTTCAAGCGGGCGCAGGCGTTTGCGCCGCTGCTGACGGAAGGATGCCCGGTCGACGTGGCGGGCGAACTGAACATCAACGAATACAACGGGAGCCGCAGACTGCAGTTCACCGTGAAAGATATCAGAAGGAGCGCATCCGATGATCAAAATTAGAAAGAGCACCCTCGTATTCCTCGTCGTGCTCGGCGTGCTGGCCGGCATGTCGTGCTTCTACGGCCTTCAGGAGATGGGCGTCCTCAGCCGGCTGGGCTTTTCGGGCAGCCATTCGCTGGCCGGAGACGAGTACCAGGAATACACGCATCTGAAGGAGACCTACGGCAAGGTGGACGAGCTGCGCAGCTATATCCTGGACAACTACTATGTGGAAGTCGATGAAGAGGCCCTCGATACCGGCATCCTGCGCGGCGTGTTCCAGGGGCTCGACGACGTTTACTCGTACTACATGACCCCCAGCGAATACGAGCAGCAGATGGTCTCGCTCACCGGCGTATATTCGGGCATCGGTGTTACGATCTCCGCGGGCGATTCGGGCTATGTCGAAGTGGTTGCGCCGACAAAGGGCAGCCCCGCCGAGGCGGCCGGCGTCCGCAAAGGCGACCTGATCATCGCGGTGGACGGCGTGGAATACACGGCAGCGCAGCTGGACGTGTGCGCGGCAGAGATCCGCGGCCCGGAAGGCACGGACGTGACGCTTACGCTGCGGCGAAAGGACGAGATCTTCGACGTCACCATCACCCGCACGACCATCATCTCGCAGACGGTGGAATACGAGATGCTCGCGAACGCCATCGGATACATCGCGGTCAGCGGGTTTGAGCAGAAGACGGCGGACCAGTTTGAAGAGGCTTTAAACGACCTCGAGGCGCAGGGCGCCAAGTCCCTGATCCTCGACCTGCGCGACAATGGCGGCGGCCTCGTGGATGCGGCCGTCAAGATCGCGGACATGCTGCTCGACCAGGGCGTCGTCGCCTACACGCAGGACCACGACGGCAACAAGGGCTATTATCGCACGAAGAACGGCAAGACGGACCTGCCTTATGTCGTGCTCGTGAACGACGGTTCGGCGAGCGCTTCGGAGATCCTGTCCGCCGGCATCAAGGACAACGGCGGCGGGCCGCTGGTCGGGGTCACTACATACGGCAAGGGCATCATCCAGACCGTCGAGCAGCTGACCGACGGCTCCGGCATCAAGATGACCATCCTGCAGTACTTCTCGCCGAACGGCAGCGTCATCCATAAGCAGGGCATCGAGCCCGATTACGTCGTGGAACTCACCGAGGACTGCTACGACGAGGACGGCGAACTCGTGAACGATCTGCAGCTGAAGAAGGCCATAGAACTGCTGAAGCCGTGAGCCAGGGTGAGTCAGGGGACGTTTCCGCTGACTCAGCTGTAAATGCCGAATCGTTAAGTAAAGGCAAAAGAACTTCATAAGCGCGTGAGCGCAGTCAATAAAAGATCCTCCCGGATGCAGGGAGGATCTCTTTTGAGTCAGCGGAAACGTCCCCTGACTCTATTTCTGGTAGGGCATTCGGAAGTTGTCCTTGTCCTCGCGGTCGTTCACGTTGTCGATCTGCACGTAGACGAGACAGTCGTAGAGGTTCAGCGCGTTCTCGTACTGGCGCCGAGCGAATTCGGTCGAGAGCTTCGTAACGTAGTTGTCGCCGACGAATTTAAACCATTTGTACTGCTTTTGGATCTCCGGGATGGCCTCCTGGATCTCCTGCAGCATGGCGCGCTCCTGCTTCAGGTTATAGTCCTTGACGCCCTGGCTCAGGTGCGCGCGGTCGGTCTCGGTCACGGCGCAGATGCGCTTGCACAGGTAGTAGAACCCGTCGTTGATCCTGCGGCTGGACGTGTCATCGACCTTGTATTTCTCGTACGTGTCCGTGATCCCGCTGAACGCCGGCACGAAGATGGCATGCTCCGCGTTGCCCACCGTCAGCCACTGCACCTGGCACGCGCGCGCGGGCAGTTCGTCGAACGTCTGGATGATGTGCACGCAACTCTGGCGCGGCGTGCCGATGGGCCGCACCCAATCGTTTTCGGGCTTCATCATATCGAATGGCGTGCCTTCGTAGCGGTCACCGAAGAGCTTCATGACGTCGAGGACGGACACCTTCTTATCCGGCTCGTACAGCAGCGGATAGAACGTGTCGGCGCTGTAGTCGCCCGCCGTGGACGGGGCGAGCAGCTGGTGACCCCG
The DNA here is from genome assembly GCA_024682015.1 of Clostridia bacterium. Taxonomy (GTDB): domain Bacteria; phylum Bacillota; class Clostridia; order Peptostreptococcales; family Anaerovoracaceae; genus RUG11894. The sequence goes on along the minus strand of JAIKZT010000315.1, from coordinate 25,682 downwards.
CCAGGTCCGCATGTTGGAAAAGTCCTCGCGGCGGCCCGGATCGACGGTCTGCGCGATGTGATAGCGTCCCTGCTCATCGATGACGGGGTTCGCCGTGCGGTCCATCGCGGCTTTGAGGCCGGGCGAAAAGACATAGCCATCCGTCTCGTTCAGGTCCGCCCAGCCCATCATCACCTGGTTGCCAAACACTGCCACCATGTCGTCGGGCAGGCGCATGGCCGCGTAGGTGTGACCGCCGTAGATCTCGAAGATCCAGGCTTCGTCCGGGTCAGAGAATAGCAGCGTGTTATACTCCTCGGAGCCGCAGGTATCCATGTAGCCTGCAAGCACTTCGACCGCCTCCGCGCAATTCTTCGCCTGGCAGGCGATGAGTCCGGGCAGGATGGCTTCGCGCAGGCCGTGTCCGCTGTATTGCACCGGGTCGATCCTGGCGTATTCCGGCGACACCTTCGTCGTGACGGTCCCCACGACCGCCAGGCCGCACTCGTTCATGCAGCAGGCGTAATAGGGGCCGTCGCTGCTGAGCGCTGAATCCTTCAGGTAGGTATAGCGGTACGTGTGATCCGGCAGAGGCACGGAAAAGCCGCGCTGATAGAAGCCCGTATCGACCATCTCGCGGCCGGCCTTATTGCTGGCCGGTTCCACGAAGAACAACTTGTTGGAATTGCCGCACCCCTGATCCTCGGACCGGCCGATGAGCCGGGTATTCTCCAGACAGGCGTCTTTGCCTACGTACACGCCCGTGCACTTGTCGGGCAGCTGGATCTGGGCCTTCACTTCCGAGGCGATACGGCTGTATTTAGGCTCTTCCGCCAGGCTCTGAACCGGCAGCAGCCCCGCGATCAGCAGCGCGCAGACAATGCGGCAAAACACCCGTTTCATCTTCATGAGAATCTCCTCCTGACGCGTTCTGCTTGCATTGTACCACGCAAGTTGCGGCTTGTCACACGGGGCGGCGGGGCTTACAATAAAAGGTGTGAAATGGTATGCAGGACCTCTCGCTCCGGCAAGCTCCGCGGGCGTTGGGGGACGAAGGAAAGGACGATTTCAATGAAAAAGAAGAATCTGTTGATCATACTGCTGTGCCTGGCTTTGGCCGGCTCTCTGATGGCGGGCTGCACGAAGCAGGAGGCTCCCGCGGCCGAACCCGTGGAAGAGCCCGAACAGCCGGAGCAGACCGGCGAGGCGGAAGAACCCGAGCCGGCCGAACCCATCCCGCCCGACGACATGTACTGGGCGTTCCTGAACGGCGAGGCGACGGCCGTCAGCCGGGAGGGCATCACCGCGCTCGAAGCGGGCAAGGTCTACGATTATTCACAGCTGAAGGACGCAGCGATTCGCCAGCGCGCGGACAGCATGATGGCGCAGTATCTGGCGAACGTGTCCTACGCGCTCATCGACTGCGGCGCGGACGGCGAACCCGAACTGCTGATCGACCTGGGCTTCTCCATGGAACCCGACGAGGGCTATTCGGCTTACGAGGATTACTACATTCTGAAGGCGTTTGACGACGGCCTGCAGATCGTCGCGAACGAGTATTCGTTCTACCGCACCGAGGCCATCATCAACCAGTACGGTGGGGTGCACGTGGGCGGGTCATCGTCCGCGTACAGCATGTACTACGACAACTACATCGTCGGCGCGGACGGCGCGCGGACGTTCCTCTATACCGAGGAATACTGGTATGGCATGCCCGAGGTGATGCTCCCGAGCGAGTATCTGGCGGATGACGTGCGGCCGGACGACTATCCGGGCTTTACGTTTGCCGAGTGGGAGAACAGCTACGAGCTGGCGATCTACAACTTCGCGCCGAACGATTATTCGACCGAAGCGGCCGCTGCGGAACGCAAGGCGGGCTATTTCTTCACGGCGTGGGATTCGTCGGGACAGCTAGCTGAGCCTACGGAAGAGTGGGCTGCCCGCAACGAGGCGCTGGGCATCCGCTACGTTTCGGACAGCGAAGCCGTCGCGATGATCGAGGATCACGTGAAGGAACTCGGCGTGGCGCCGTACATGATGGACAAGACTCCCGTGGAGATGACCGTCTGGGAAACGCTGATCGAGGGCGCTGCGCCCGGTACGGGCTACGGCGATCTGGACGCGGGAACCGAGGCGCAGCTGCACGTGGTGGCTGACTGCGTGGATCTGTGGCTGACGACGACGGAAAAGGAGAACTCCTACGTGTATTACACCGTGACGGACCTCAACCAGAACGGCCGCCTGGAACTCATCAGCACGGATTACTGCTGGGCGGACGAGTCCAGCCGCAACCGTTTCTGGGAGGTGACGGAGGACGGCATGTCCATGGCGGAAATGCCTTACGATCTGGCCGAGCTGGGCGATGCGGAGCGCGAAGTCGCCACCTGCAGCATCCTGAACTCCGAAACGCCCGTGCGCTGCCTGTGGCACCTGTCGGACGATGGGTTCCGCACGATCCACAGCTACATCTTCGAGACGACGCGGCCTGACCCCGAGAACGAGGGCGGCTCTGAGACAGACCTGATGGTCCTGACGTTCGAAGCGGACGGGTCGGTCACGACGCGCGTGCTCGGTTCTTATCACAAGACGGCGGAAGATACGGAATTCTGGCGCGGCGCTTCCGGCGCCTACTGCGGCAAGGACGAGTACGACGGCGCAGTCGATGCGGTCTTCCCCAAGGATGAAGGCTGGCACGAGGCCGCGATGCAGTGGTACTGGTTCCTGCTGGAGTCCGACGCCATGATCGAGAACTGCCTCGACGACATCGAGTACGCGTGGAGCGAGTTCTACCTGATGCCGGTGGAGTGAGACACGGGGACGGTTCCTTGTCCCATTTGCCGAAGGGATGTGCTTTGCGCGCCAACGGGTCTTCGTTGCTATTGATTATGTTTTACTGATTTGGGAACGAGATCGTGCAAGGTCCGTTCCAGTTCTCTTTGCTTTTGGCCGCTGGCAGCTGGACCCATACACAGCTCTGTCTGACTGCGGAACATGTAACCGGCCGCTGATTCAGCCGTGGCGCAAATCGCATTTTGAAAGGCGGGTCACGCTGAACGAGTGACCCCTTCAGGAAAAGAGAAGCCGGGTCACGGGAACAGCTCTTCCAGCGTGGCACAAACCAAAGAATAGACGATGGGACACGGAAATACCGTGTCCCATTCTGCTGTGATCGTTATGTGCCGCGCACGGACAGATTGGATGTTTGCACACGGACAGATGGAGGTTCCTATGTCCGCCGCGCCAGTTTCTATGGTATACTAAATTATTAACTCACTCGATAGTGAACTGGAAACAGGAGGACCTGATATGCGTACAATGCGGAGATTCGTGCTGCTGGGACTGCTGTGCCTGACAATAACCTTTTGCCTGAGTGCACAGGCCGCTCATGCGGCAGAGATCGTTGACAGCGGCGAGCTGTCTTCCTATGCTCATTGGGAACTGACAGATGATGGAACGCTCGCGATCAGCGCCACGCGCGAGGCCGGTTCGATCAACAACCAGGCATCCAATGCCTGGGGCAAATACAAAAGCCAGATTCTTCACGTGATCATCGAGCCGGGGATTACAGCCATCGGCAGGAAGGCGTTTTTTAACTGTTACAACCTTCGCAGCGTCCAGATCCCCGATACCCTAACGGCAATCGAGGATGATGCTTTTAACAGCTGTTTTGCGCTGGAAAATGTCTGCATACCGGATTCTGTAACGGTATTGAGGGAAGGCGCATTCTTCAAATGCAGGTCGCTGGAAGAGGTCCGCATACCGGATAGCGTCGTCGTGATGGAAGTCGGTGTGTTTGAAGCTTGCACGAACCTGAAAAAGGCGGCCTTCGGCAGGGGCATGACGAAAGTTCCGCAGAATACGTTTGCGGGCTGTTCCAGCCTCACAGACGTGGAACTGCCCGACACGATCACGAGCCTCGTCGGAGGGTGCTTCCGTGAATGCACGTCGCTGAAATCTTTCGAGATCCCGGAGACGGTAGAAATTATCGGTTCGAGCTTATTCTATGAATGCACTGGTCTTATAAGCGTCAACATTCCGGACGGCGTCACACGGATCGGCGAGTATGCTTTTTACCGCTGCAGCAATCTCGTATCCGTACGCCTTCCGGATACGCTCACATCAATCGGAAAGCAGGTTTTCAGCGGCTGTGAATCGTTGGAGCACATCGTTCTTCCCGCAGCACTGACAACTATCAAGGTTGGGGCTTTCGAAAAGTGTACAGCTCTCCGCACCATTGCTCTGCCAAGCGGGTTTACCACGCTGGAGACAGGTGTTTTCAGCGACTGCTCCTCCTTGGTGGATGCCATGCTGTCGCCAAATCTTACCAGCATCCCTGCGTCCACCTTCAGCAACTGCACGTCGCTGCTGTCCATTGCGATTCCGGACAGCGTCACAAGCATCGGCAGTAACGCGTTTAACAATTGCACGTCCCTGGAGCATGTTCTCGTGGGGCATAATCTCAAAGAGTTTGGAAATTATACCTTCTACAGATGCCACCTCAAGACCGTTACGATACTGAGCCAAACGAGCGGTTATTTTGCCGTAAATGACGAAGCCTTCAAACTGTCCGATGTCGAAGATGTGTATTTCGAGGGAATGGAAGGCGAACTGCATTCTGTTTATCCGGATTACGACTTAACTGATCTCTTCGGTAAGAACGTCCGCATCCACTATCTCGTTCCGGAGCGGAAGGTTGCAGTGATCTCTACGAATCGTTCAATGGAATTGAAGACGGGCACGGACATGGGACTGTCCTTCGGGTTTCTGCGCGTTCAGTCCGGAATTCTCGAGTCGTCCTGGCAGCAGATGGCACTCACCCTCAGCGACCCGACTGTCATCTCGCTTTCAGCATACGAAGTGACCCCCTATGGCTATGGGGTCACCGCCACGGCGCTGAAAGCCGGTGAGACGTATCTGACGGTCACCGATACAGACAGCGGGCTCAGCACGACTGTGCGCATCCGGGTGTACGACGACTATGCGCAGACGCGCAGTTATGCGGTCGACGGCCTGCCGACGTTCTATCCGAAAACCTGGAAGAACGAGAGCAAGATCGAGACGAACATTTACGATATGTCCGGACTGTATGTAAACAGTTATGCCTGCGAAAAGACGGCTGGCGGGTATTCCGTGTCTTTCGACGTTTACAACGAATGCCCGCACGCAGGCGCGGTGGACATCTTCGACGCGGATGGCAAATGGATCGGATGGCGCGAGATCAAGAAGTTCGAGGCGCTGCCTACGAAGATATGGACAGCCGGCGAGCAATTGTACTATCTGATCGACGATTTCCGCTCGGGTGACATCTGGACGTATCAGCAGGATTCGGTCGCAAAAAAGACGTCGGTTTCGTTCAAAGTTCCGGACGGAGGCTTCTTTACGATCTCCAACAACGCAGCGGAGTCCTTTGCTGCTTTTATGCTCAATTCGCTCGATATGACGCTCAACTCGCTTAAGGAACTGAGCAAGGGTATCGGAGATTACGAAGCAGCGTACGACGCCCTGACGGGGGAAGTCGAGGAAGAACTGCTTTCGAACGAGGAGATATTGAACAGCGTTCTGGATGCCTTTAAGACTTCTTTGAGCAAAGAATTGAAGAATGCAGTCAAGAAGGCAGGAAAAGCGGGATTCAAGGACATTCTGCAGGATCCCTTCGGCGAATCGGAAGGGGAAGGCTTCTTCAGTGCTTTTGTGGATTCGATCAGTTCTTCTCTGGACCTGAAGGGATGCCTGAAGATCGCGACGGGCATAGGCGAACAGGAACTGTATAAATACATGGGGCCTGCCGGAGCGGTGCTGAAAGCCGGATTCAAATGGTACGGCCAGTCGAATGCGATGATGCAGATCGCCTCATTCCTGAGTTCTGCAAACAACACGTTTGCAACGGTCTATACGCCTGGCTGCGGCAGCTATATCAACCAGTACGGCGTGACGGTCGACACCGGAGAAAATGTCGACGCGGAGAGCGTTATGCAGGTGTTCCGCGTGATCGATGCGGCGGTGGAAGAGACGCTGCCGGGCTTTGATGAGGCCGTTGACAACGCCGAGCTGTATAACATCTGCTTTGTGAAGAGCGATGAGACGGTGCAGCCTTCTGGACTGGTAAAGATCACGCTGCCTGTGCCCGACGGGCTCGATCCGGCGACCTGCGTCGTATGGCGCCAGGAAGAGGACGGCACGTGGACTGCTCTGGCGACTTGGCTCGAGGAGGGCTTCCTCGTGTTTGAAACTGACCACTTCAGCCGGTATGCGGTGATGGGCAGCAGGCAGGTGCTGGTCGTCGAGAGCCTTCCCGAACGCCAGGACTACCGGCCCGGGGATGTGCTGGATACGGAAGGTCTGCGGGTCACGCTGAACGGAGAGACGCTTGAAGATGGCTACATTTGCACTCCCCGCATCTTTACCGGGAATGGAGAGCAGACCGTGACCGTACACTACGGCGCAGCGGAGACGACGTTTACCGTGATGGTGATGGACGTCCCGTTTGCACGGCCCATGGCGCAGAAGCACGGTGATACGCTGCATTACTCGGCTGATCTGCCCTGCAACGGAGAAACGGCTTACGTCCTGATCGTCTCGTACGACGAGGACGGCCGTTTCGTCGGTGTGCAGATACAGGAAGTGTCATGCCGGGGCGAATACGAGAACACGGTCGAAGTGGACGGAAGCACGGCGGACTGCAGGATCTTCGAAGCAGACGTCCTGTGCGATCCGATGTGCGAAGCCTGGACGGATTGGGATTACTGGACAGGGTTGGAGTAGACCTGACGCGGCAGGGCATTGTTCTTCGGCAAACTCAGGATACAATGGCCGAAGCGTTCTCTGCACCGCTTGCGGAAGAAATACGCATGGCCGTGGCAACGGGTCTTCGTTGCTATTGATTATGTTTTACTGATTTGGGAACGAGATCGTGCAAGGTCAGTTCCCGTTCTCTTTGCTTTTGGCCGCTGGCAGCTGGACCCATACACAGCTCTGTCTGACTGCGGAACGTGTAACCGGCCGCTGATTCAGCCGTGGCGCAATTCGCATTTTGAAAGGCGGGTCACGCTGAACGAGTGACCCATTCTGTTGTGATCGTTATGTGCCGCGCATGCAGATGGAGAGCGGGGTCTCGGTCAATGTTGATGGAACCGTCCCCAGCTGTTTTCGTGGAACGGAGAACCGTCCCCAAGTGTCATTCCCAGTCGCAGATCAGCAGCAGTCGGCCTTCGCGCAGGGAAACTTCTGCGGGGACGCCGGGCAGCGGCTCGTTGCTCGTGGCGTACTGGTAGCCGCAGGGGATCTCGGCGTCCTCGAGTTCGAATTTCGCGCGGCGTATCGTCACGCCGTGCGCGGAACCGTCGAGGTTGACCAGCGAGAAAAACGGCCATTTGGGTCCCACACATGTTCCGGACGTATCAACTATCCTGAACAGCGAGTAATCGTCCGCTATGAGCCCGTTTTTGCCCTTCTCGGCCAAATAAATCAGGGAGTACAGGTTGACGAGCGTATGGTCCATGCGTCCGCCGAGCGCCCCGACCAGCAGGAAGTCCGAAAAGCCGCGCGCAAGGCCTTCCTTTACGGCGAACATGGTGTCCGTGTCGTCCTTTTCGCGGGGCAGCACGATGGTCTCGACAGCCTGCAGATCCGCGTCCGCCGGGTCGGAGCTATCCGGCTTTCTCCACGAGTCGAAGTCCCCGATGATCAGGTCCGGTCTGCGGCCGAGCGTATCCAGATGCTTCAGCCCGCTGTCGCAGTACACGAAAAAGTCGCCGTCTCTCAATAGCGGCACGATGCGGTCCGGACGTCCGATCGGAGCCCCGCCCACGATGGCGCAGCGCTTTGCATCAGCTGGGTCAGCCATTCTGCACCGCCTTTGCGTCGGCTTTCGCCTGAAACTTCGCGTTATCCACGATAAAGCGTTCGTGCGTGCCCGAGCCGACCTCGCCGGCTTCGTCGTATACGCGCACGGAGAACACGAGTTTCCTGCGGTCGATCGCGGTCAGCTCCGTCTCGCACGTGACCTTCATGCCAAGAGGCGTCGCCGCCGTATGCGCAATGTCGAGCTTTGTGCCGACGGTGCCGCATCCCTCGTCCAGTTCTCCCGCGACGCTTCTCCACGCGGTCTCTTCGATGAGCGCGACCATGGCCGGCGTCGCAAACACGTCCAGCTCGCCGCTGCCCATGGCCTTTGCGGACAGCGCGTTCGTCACCATCCGTTCCATCTTTCCCTTTATGCCGATTGCCAGCATATTCTCATCCTTTCTGCGAATAATGCGTTGTTATTCGCCGCCAAACCAGTTTACACACATAGGCGACAGTGCGATGTCTGTCTGAAAGATCTTATAGTTGTCTGCGTCTTCCACGATCTCGATCTCGCCGGAACAGATTCCGTTGCGGGGCACCTCCTGCATGGTCAGACCGAGGAATCGCCCGTCCTCGTCGTAGGAAGCAGCGAGTATGTACGCGGTGCCGCCCGCTCTTCCTGTCTCTGCCGAATAGTGCAGTTTGCCTTCCTTCTTCTGCGCCATGGGCATGCCGTACGGAATATCCATCACCAGGACAGTGAACGTCGTTTCTGCAGCCCCGTAGCGCACAGTGATAGTCTGTTCACCCGTTTCAGAGAGGACGCAAGGGTTGCAGATGTAACCGCTGTCGATCGTCTCTCCGCCCAAGGACAGCCGCAGGCCTTCCGTATCCAGGATCTCCCCGGGCCGGTAATCCTGCAGGACCGGCATGCTGTCGATAGTCAGCGCGGCAGGAGTTCCTGTTACGGCGTACAGGCTGAAGTGATCCGTCTCAAAGACGAGGAATCCGTCCTGCAGTTCGCATGGGATCTCCTCCCAGGCTCCGTTTTCCTTTTGGCGGAAGATCATGCAGCTGGACGGGTCAAAGCCGTTCGGGACGGGGATGGAGACCTGCACGAGCCCGCTGGGCTGCACCGTCTGATCGTTCTTGACGAAGCAGATGTTGTAGACGCGGCTGTCGACCTCGCCGAGGCCCGTCTCGACGCCGTAGACCTCGAAGACCTGGGCTATCGCTTCCGAGTCCACGTTGCCTTCAGTATCGAACGTCACCCCGTTCTGGGTGACGCGGCTGCCGCAGGTCGGCGTATAGACCGAGGCATAGGTGAAATGAACGGATTCGCGAAGGTCCGTTAACTGCTCCAGATCATTCAAGGCGGCTGCAAATTTGAAAAGGCCTTCCATCGTAAGCCCTGCAGGTCCCATGGCTTTGTACAGGGCCTTTTCACCAAACCCGGTCGCAAGCTCCAGACAGTGCTTCCAGTCGACGTATTTTTCAATGACGTTCATGTAGATCCGGGTGAAATCGGCCATCTGATGCTCGAAACTTTCCTCGTCCAGTTCTCTCAGGAAACCGAACAGGACGTTTTTTCCCGTATCGGTGAACGCTTTCAGGAGCTCTTCGCGTATGTCGGGATCTTTCATGATCTCGCCGCGCAACAGAACGCCAAAGCCTTCTTTCATGTCGTTGTCGGGCTTGAGCCCGTCGATCACCCTGGTGGCCATTGTGAACAGCAGTTCCCCGCAGTTGATGCAGTAAACACCCGGAGACACCAGAGTATTGCTGCAGATCCGGAAATATCCCCCTTCAGGCACTTCGATCTCAATGTGCGTCTTCTGCGCAAACGAATTCTGTTCATATGTGAGCATTTCGCCCGTAACAATGTCGCCGATAAAACTGAAAGCCTGTTCTCCGACCTTGTAAAGACTGGTCGCCGTATTCCCAAACTTTTCAATCTCCTCCATCCCGATCCAGTGCCCCTGTGCGTCGAAGACATCTACCGCTCCGTGGTGGCAGCAGCTGTTATAAACGTCGAAGGAGACGCTGTAGACTTTATCCCTGCGCGAGCAGCTGTAGTTGTTTACGTAAAGACCGCCCATGTTATAGATATTTGTTTCGATCTTGTTATCCCTCCAGACGTCGGGATAGAACGTAGGCAGCGCCTCGATGGGAAAACTGCGGCCCTGCGCATATTCATCGCGCACGGTGATCCGCACAGTTGTGCTGATGCCGGTCTCCGTGTCGGTCACGATCAGGTCGGAGATACCGGTCTGAAGCCCCGTGATCGTAACGGAATAGCCGTACTCGGTTTCCTTGTATTCGGAGAAAGACAGAACTTCCGTGTTGCTCAGAACCAGGGCCATCTGCTGCCAGTCGGGGTCGATCTTGTCGCTGCCCGGGTCATAGAGACAGAAGCCCAGATCAAAGGCTTCGCCGGGCTGGATGCAGAGTGCGCGGTTCGTGGAATAGACGGCGATCTTCATAGCGATCGCGCCGAAATGCTTTGCCGCTTTTCCGAGGGAATCATTGCTGCTGTCTATGTCGATGGCGTTCCACTCTTCCTCCGTGCCGGTATAGTAGACATCCTTCAGCGCCTTGCATCCCGAAACGGAAAGAACGCCGATATGTTTAACGCTCTGCGGAACCGTGATGGCCTTCAGCGCGTCACAATCAAGAAATGCCCAGTCCGCGATTACAGTCGTGCCGCTTTGAATGTAAGCCCCGGTGATATCAAGGCGTGCATCAGCCAGCGCGCAGCCGGCGTACAGGATCCCGTTCTTCCAGTTGTTTTCATTGTTGAAGATGGCTGTGTCAGTAAAGGCATGGCCTCCGATGCTTTCAACACTGGCCGGGACCGGTGCCTGCCGCAGATCGTAACAGCGGGTGAATGCGCATTCACCGATGTGCCGGAGGCTGTTCGGCATGGCGATGAGGATGAGCCCTTCACGGTCTGAAAACGCGTAATCTGCGATGGTGATGGTTCCTTCCCTGACGACATAGGATTCCGTGCCGCTCATACGGGCCTCGATCAGCATGTGGCCGGCGTACAGGACATCGTCCTCCCAGTTCGACTCGTTGTAGTAAAAAGGCGTATCGTATAAAACGTCGTAGCCGATACTGCGGATGCTGTCCGGAAACGAAACCTCCTCCAGAGCGGTACAGTGGCAGAAGACGTCTCTTTCCATTATCGTGAAACCCTCCGGAAGGATGACGCTTTCCAAACTGTAACACCCGTTAAAAGAGTCCCATCCGAGAAATGTCAGACCCTTTCCCCAGGTGATGTCCTTCAGGGAAGAACAATGATAAAACGCATACTCGTTGGCGTAGATGAGGGAATCAGGCATGACGAGGCTTTCGAGATTGCGGCATTCTCTGAAAGCGCAGGAGCCGATGCCCCCGATGCCTTCCTCGATGACAACGCTTTTGATGAGGCTGTTGTAACTGTGCCACGGCGCATAGTTCCACCCATTTATATTGACTGTCATATAGTCGTCCATATAGCCGCTGCCGGAGACGGTCAACGTCCCGTCGCCGTCCAGCGACCAGCGAGCGCTGGTTCCGCAGCTTCCGCTGGCGATCACTTCCGCGCCGTGTGCGTACCCGAAAGCAAGACAGATGGCGGCGACGAACAAAAGGATGCAGATGCATGCGGATCTGATATATCTTTTCATGGCGTTGTCCTTTCTGAGATGCGGATCGAATTCATCTTGTCTTCAGTATATCACACCCCGCATTGCCTTTGGGGCGGTTCTCTGTTCGACGGAAAGCCTATCAGATGGAAAAATGATCGGAAATGGATTGAAACGCAGTGGTTTTCTCTGGGGTCGGGAATTATTTTGGGACAAGGAACCGTCCCCATGTCTCATTGGGGGGATCTGGGGCAATGTAAAACCGTGGCCAAAGCCGCGAAAGGCGGAAGCGGCCACGGTCGCTTTGGACCCGAGCAGTCGCCTCAGATGAGCGCGATGGTCTTATTCATCCTTGGCCTTCGTTCCCTCGGTCATCCAGGCTGACCCTTCCACAGACGCGGGGACCTTCCACACGCCGGGGTCCGAAGCAGGCTTTTTCGCCGGCTCGGCGCTTTCCGGGCAGCATTTGGCCGGATCTTCGCAGCACTTTTCAGCGCTTTCCGGGCAGCACTCAGCCGGACCTTCGCAGCACTCTTCGGCGCTGGCCGGTTCACATTGATGCTCTTCGGCAGGCTCCGGGGGCGCGCTGGTCTCTTCTGCTTCCTCCGCCTTTTCTGCCTCCATCTTCTCCTTGATGCTGTTCATCAGACCGCCGGCCGCGATGATGTTCTGCAGGAACTCGGGATAGGGCTGCGCCTTGAACGTCTGCCCGGTCGTCTCGTCGCAGATCTCGCCGGTGTCGAAGTTGACGCTCACCGTGTCGCCCTCCGCGATCGCGTCCGAGGCCGCTTCGCATTCGAGGATGGGCAGGCCGATGTTGATGGCGTTGCGGTAGAAGATGCGCGCGAAGCTCTTGGCGATGACGCACTCGATGCCGGTCGTCTTGATGACGAGCGGCGCATGCTCGCGGGAAGAGCCGCAGCCGAAGTTCCAGCCGGCGACCATCACGTCGCCCGCTCTGACCCGGCCCACGAAGCTCGTGTCGATGTCCTCCATGCAGTGCTTGGCCAGCTCCTGCGCGTCCTGCGTGTTCAGGTAGCGCGCCGGGATGATGACGTCCGTGTCGACGTTGTCCGCGTATTTGAAAACGGTTCCTTTAGCTTTCATGTCTGTTCCTCCCGCCGCTACTGCTCAAAATATGCCTTCGGATCGGCGATGCGTCCCGCGATGGCGGAAGCCGCCGCAGTCTCCGGGCTCGCCAGGTACACTTCGCTCTTTACGTGGCCCATGCGTCCTGCGAAGTTGCGGTTCGTGGTGGACACGCAGCGCTCGCCATCAGCGAGGATGCCCATGTAGCCGCCCAGGCACGGTCCGCAGGTGGGGGTGGAAACGACGCAGCCCGCGTCGATGAAGCCCTCCGTCCAGCCGCGGCGTATGCATTCCTTGTAGATCTCCATGGTGCCGGGGATGATGATGACCCGCAGGCCTTCCGCGACCTTGCGGCCCTTCAGCACCTTGTACGCGGCCTCCATGTCGCCGAGCCTGCCGTTCGTGCAGGAGCCGATGACGACCTGGTCGATCGCGATGTCCGCGCCCTCCGAAGCGAGGTGCGTGTTCTCGGGCAGGTGGGGGTAGGAAACGGTGCTGTCCAGCGTGCTCAGGTCGATGGTAACGGTGCTGTCGTACACCGCGTCCTCGTCGGCCTTGTACGTCTTCCAGGCGCGCTGGCTGCGGCCTGTCAGGTATGTCATGGTCTTGAGGTCCACGGGGAAGATGCCGTTCTTGGCGCCCGCTTCGACGGCCATGTTGCAGATGGTGAACCGGTCATCCATGTCGAGGCTCGACACGCCCTCGCCGGTGAACTCCAGCGACTTGTACACCGCGCCGTCCACGCCGATCTGCCCGATCAGGTGCAGGATGACGTCCTTGCCGGACACCCAGGGCCTCAGCGTGCCCTTCAGTTCGACCTTGATGGCGGAAGGCACCCTGAACCAGGCTTTGCCCGTCGCCATGCCGGCCGCCATGTCCGTGCTGCCCACTCCTGTCGCGAATGCGCCGACTGCTCCGTACGTGCAGGTGTGGCTGTCCGCGCCGATGATGCAGTCGCCCGCCGTGACGATTCCCTGTTCGGGCAGCAGCACGTGCTCGATGCCCATCCTGCCCACGTCAAAGAAGTTCTCGATGGCGTATGCGCGGGCAAACTCCCTGCACTGCTTGCACATCTGCGCCGACTTGATGTCCTTCGCCGGCACGAAATGGTCGAGGACGATGTTGATGATGGACGGGTCAGCCACGCCGGAAAAGCCCTCCCTCTCGAATTCGTTGATGGCCACGGGCGTCGTGATGTCGTTGCCCAGGACCACGTTCAGTTTCGCTTCGATCAGCTGGCCGGCGGTGACCTCCTCCAGTCCCGCTGCCGCGGCGAGGATCTTTTGCGTCATTGTCATTCCCATAAGCGTTTCCTCCTGATTGGATCAGCGCAGCGACGGCCTCGCGAGCCCGTCTCGATCTCGTCCATAGGCCCCGGATAATACCCGATGCCGTATTGACCTGCGTCCATCATGCTTTGTAATTTCGTTTCTTTTCGATAAAAAAACCGCCTCGTCAAGTCGTCCTTGAGAGACGGGAAAATGCGACTGTCCCGCGGTACCACTCCCATTTCTCATGGTTAGAGCCACGCTGCTCGGGGGCCAGTATGTCCGAAAGTCCTGCGCTGCCTCGCAGCATCCGGCAGCTTTCTGTATGCAGGGGCCTTTCGGTTTTCTCCCCGTCTTCGCATTTCAGTTATGTACAAATAATAAGGGAAACCTTTTCGCTTGTCAACTGACATTTCCGAAATTTTGTGGAATTTCACAATATTTTAACTTGATTATTTGTGCGATTCATACTATAATCGGGGAAATGAGACAGGGGGACGGTTCCTTGTTCCCATCTTTGCAGAATTGTTGGCATAACGTAAGGCAATCGAGTATAATAGACATATTAACCGCACATTCACCCAGGAGGACATATCATGGAAATCAAGATCACGAAAACCACGAACCCGAAGCCCCTTCCCGACGAATCAAATCTGGGATTCGGCTCCATCTTCACGGACCACATGTTCATCATGGAGCATAACGACGATGGCTGGCACGACGCGCGCATCGTCCCGTACGGCCCCATTTCGCTGGATCCCGCGGCGAGCGTATTCCACTACGGCGGCGAGATCTTCGAAGGACTGAAGGCCTACAGAGGCGCGGACGGCAAGGTAAGGCTGTTCCGTCCGGACGAAAACGGCAAGAGAATGGTCAACTCCGCCATCAGAATGGGCATGCCCGAATTCCCTGCGGATATGTTCGTGGAAGCGGTCGAAACGCTGGTCAAGGTCGACGAACGCTGGGTCCCCTCCAAGAAGGGCAACACGCTGTACGTCCGCCCGTTCCTGATCGCCGTCGATCCGAACCTCACCCTGCACGGCATCCATGAAGAGCTTTTCCTGATCATTCTGTCCCCCTCCGGCAGTTACTTCGCGGACGGCCTCGTCGCGGTCAAGGGCACGTTCGAGACGGAAGACGTCCGCGCGGTCCGCGGCGGCACGGGCTTCACGAAATGCGGCGGCAACTACGGCGCGGCCAACAGAGCCATCATGCGCAGCGAGGCGGCCGGCTATCCCGCGCTGATCTGGCTGGACGGCGTGGAACGCAAATACATCGAGGAAGTCGGCGGCATGAACGTCATGTTCAAGATCGACGGCAAGGTCTATACGCCCATGCTCAACGGATCCATCCTGCCGGGCATCACGAGAAAGTCCATGATCCAGGTCATGCAGGACTGGGGCGTGGAGGTCATCGAGAAGCGCATCTCCGTAGACGAACTGAAGGAAGCGGCGAAGGAAGGCCGCGTCGAGGAAGTCTGGGGCGTCGGTACCGCGGCGGTCATTTCGCCCATCGCCTCCCTGAAGTTCGGCGACGAGGAATACGTCTTCAACGGCGGCAAGGTCGGCGATTTCTCCAAGAAACTCTACGACACGCTCACGGGCCTGCAGTGGGGCGAGATCGAAGATCCCTACGGCTGGGTGGTCACGCTGTAACGCCCGGGGCGGCTCAGAAGCAACAGCTTATTCAGAGGGACGGACATCCGTCCCTTTTTTTGCGTGACCCGGCGCAAGGAATCGTGTATAATAAAAGCGGAACATTTGTTTGCGAAGCATGCGGAGAAAGGAGGCCGGCTTTGGAAGGCTCAAGCGAAAAGACCTATATCGCCATCGACCTGAAGTCGTTTTACGCCTCCGTGGAGTGCCGGGAGCGGGGCAGGGATCCTCTGTCCACAAACCTCGTCGTCGCGGACGAGAGCCGCACGAGCAAGACGATCTGCCTGGCCGTATCCCCGGGGCTGAAGACGTTCGGCGTGCCCGGCCGGCCGCGGCTGTTCGAGGTGGAACAGCAGGTCGCGCGCGTCAACGCGGAGCGGCAGCGCAAGGCACCGGGCAGGCGCTTTACGGGCAAGTCGGATGACATTTACGAACTGGCTTCGGACCCGGGCCTGGCCCTCGGCTACATCGTCGCGCGGCCGCGCATGCAGCTGTACATCGACTACAGCACGCGCATCTATCAGACGTATCTGCGCTACGCGTCGGCGGACGACATTCACGTGTATTCCATCGACGAGGTGTTCATCGACGCCACGCCGTATCTGCGCGCCAGCGGGATGACGGCTCACGAATACACGATGGCCATCATCCGCGACATCCTGGATTCCACAGGGATCACCGCGACGGCCGGCATAGGCTCGAACCTGTACCTGTGCAAGATCGCCATGGACATCGAAGCCAAGCACCAGCAGCCCGACGCGGACGGCGTGCGCATCGCCGAGCTCACGGAGCGCAGCTACCGGGAAAAGCTGTGGGGTCACCGGCCTATCACGGACTTCTGGCGCGTGGGACCGGGCATCGCGCGCAAGCTCGCGCAGTACGGCATGTTCACGATGGGGGACGTGGCGCGTTGCTCCATCGGCCGCCCGCAGGATCCGCACAGCGAGGAGCTGCTGTACAGGCTGTTCGGGGTCAACGCGGAACTGCTCATCGACCACGCCTGGGGCTGGGAACCCTGCGAGATCCGCCACATCAAGGAATATAAGACCGAGGAGCACAGCCTGTCCGAGGGGCAGGTACTGTCGCACGCCTATACGATCGACGAAGCGCGCACGGTGGTGCGGGAGATGGCGGACGGCCTGGGCCTCAGCCTGGCAGCGAAGGGCCTGGAGACAGATCAGATCGTGCTGACGATCGGCTACGACGTGGAGAGCCTGGAGAGCGGCTATCAGGGTGAACTCGACGAGGACTGGTATGGAAGGGTCATCCCGCGGCATGCCCACGGCTCGGAGAACCTGGGGCGGTTCACGAACTCCGCGCGCGAGATCGCGCAGGCGACCGCGAAATTGTACGACCGCATCGCGGATCCGAAATGCCTCGTGCGGCGCATGTACGTCGTGGCGGCGCATACGCAGGAGAAAGGAGCCGCGCTGGCGGAGGCGGATCCCCTGCAGGGTGAGCAGCTCGACCTGTTCACCGACTACGAGGCGAAGGCGAAGCAGGAAGAACAGGCGAAGGAAGAGCGGGAAAAGGACGAGCAGCTTCAGCAGGCGCTGCTCGCCATCAAGGAACGATACGGAAAGAACGCGGTACTGCCGGGCACGAGCTATCAGGACGAGGCCACGGGCCGCAGCCGCAACAAGCAGATCGGAGGGCACAGGGCATGAGCCGCAAATACATCCCCGGCGCAGGCGATTACAGCGACATCATCGACCTGCCCCATCCCGTGTCGAAGAAGCATAAGCCCATGTCCATGGACAAGCGGGCGGGTCAGTTTGCGCCGTTCGCCGCGCTCACGGGGTTCGGAGCGGCCGTCGTCAAGGCCGGCTCTGCGTTCGAGGAGGAATCGGACCGCGGCGGAAGAGAGCTCGAGGAATTCGAGGACATCTGACGGCGGGACTTTGCAACCGGATCAGGAAAAAGAACGGGAACGAAACGGTGATGGTTTCGTTCCCGTATTTATATGAGTAAAGGGACATTCAGAGGGCGCTTGGCGGTAGCCGCGCGGTAACGGATTTTCGTTACCAGATCCGGAATAATAAAAGAATGGGAACGAAATAACGAGGATTTCGTTCCCATATAGCGTGTTACGAGGGAATGGTAACTGATTACGGTTGCCGGTAGGGCTGAATTACGATTTTGGTAACCAGGCTCCTATATCGAGTTCCATTGCCGGATCCTTAAACCGAGTTCTTTTGCCGGGCTCTTTCCAGCGTGTGCAGAACGCCGCGCTTAAACCCGGACCCTCTGAAAATCAAGGCTGCGGAATCTGTAAAACCGCAGAAAAGACTCTGCCATTCGCGCGCCGGATCAGCCGTTGGGATGGACGAAGTCGCTGAGCGGCAGCCACTCGAGGATGAGGGCGTAGCCGATCTTTTCGCCGCCCTCGTAGAAGCGGCGCCAGCCTTCGTAATCTTCGTCGTCCAGCACCTGGATCGATTCGCCGAAGTTGTAGTTGATGACGTACAGGATGCCGTTGCCGTCGGCGTCGTAGTCGTCCGAGAATTCGCCGGCGCGGCCCATCTCCGCCATGTTTGCCTTCGTCTGCTGTTCAACGGACGCGAGGTAGTCGTACACGTCGGTCTGGGGATTGTAGATGGAGACGTGGTAATTCCAGAAACCGTCGGATTCCATGCCGGTGCCGTGGCTCCAGGGGCTCATGGCCGCAGGACCCGCGCCGCCCTCTTCCGTGTACCAGCATTCGGGGAATCCCGTGAATTCGAGGGCCAGTTCGCCGGAAGCGTGATCGTATCCCCAGACCTGCTCGACCATGCCCGCCATGATGGATTCGTTGATCCGCACGATCAGCTCGTCGAGCCCGTCGCCGTCGATGTCCCAGATCGTGTACTTGTCCACGTGCGCTTCGTCGTAGGCCGGCTCGTACGGATGCTCCGAGCCGTCGGGCAGCGTGCCCAGAACGACGTATTCCTGCAGGACGCGCATGTACTCTTTGTAAGCCGCCTCGTTTTCCTCTTCGTGGCCTTCGCGCGGATCTGCGGACGGGTCGAGAGACACGATCACCATTTCCTGCGGATCTTGGCTGGGCGAGGCGTTCGGGTCGGATATGTCGACCGTTCCCGGATTGGCCTCCGATTCCACCGTGATGCTGTCTGTCTGTCCGTCCTGTTCGGGCAGGGGAACGGCATCGGCCGGTTCAGCGGCTTCCGCCTGCTGCGCGGGTTCGCTCTTGGCCGTGCAGGCGCTGAAGGTCAGCGCAAGGACCAGGAGCAGGGCCAGCAGGATCTGTGTTTTGCGTTTCATGAGATACCCCTTTCTTCCCGCCGCCTTCCGCGTGGACAAACGGCGGCCGGTGTGTTATATTGTCAGCTGTTATGAAAAAAATCGATTGCCACACTCACATTATAACCGAAAACATCCGCGAAGAATACTTTTCCCGCGCGGATAATCCCGCGATCGTCATGCAGTTTCCGCCGCGCCTCTTCCATGACCCGGACAGCATCGCCGTCGTGCAGAGCGATCCACGGCTGTTCCTGTGTCCTTACGTGGATCTGGAGGATCCGATCGCGCCGAGGCTTGCGCAGATCGAGGCTCATCTGGACGACTGGAAGGTCGTCGGCCTGAAGATCTACACGAGCTATCAGAAGGGCTCCGCCGATGAACCCCGCATGGACGAGATCTACCGCTTTGCCGATTGCCATCGCCTGACCGTCACGTTCCACACGGGGCTGTGCTCGCTCGTGCTGCCGTCCGCGCAGGATCTGGCGGGGTCGGACGCCTCCCGCATCGCGAAGGCAGCCGAGCGCTTTCCGGCCGTGAACTTTGTGGCGGCTCACATGAACGACCCCAAACTGCGGGCCTGCTGCCGGCTCTGTGCGGCTCACCCCAACCTGTTTACGGATTATTCCGGGCTGTTCGAGGCAGGGTATGAGGGCGACTGGGAGATCCTGAAAAAGGGTTACGGCGGCGCGATGCGCGCGGCCGGCTGCTACAGCCAGGTCCTGTTCGGCACGGACTTCTGCCCGCCCATCGGCCTGACAGACATCGAACGGTTCGACGCGTTTCTTTCCGAGGTGATCCCTTCGGAGTTCCGGGAAGCCGTTTATTACCGCAACGCGCTGCGCGCCTTTCCCCGGCTCGCGGCTCATATAAAGGAATTTTGAATGAGACAACTGAAAGCGTTCATCAACAGTTTTACCCCGTATCAGAAATGGTATCTGGGCATCGTCCTGGCGATCACGGTGCTGTTCATCGTCTTCCTGCCCGACTACATGCTGGAGGACACGTCCAACAAGGTCGCAGTCGTCGCCTCTGTCGTGTGCGTGCTGTCCAATCCGATCTGCGAACTGATGATCTCCAAGCAGAGCAAGCTCAATTTCGTCGTGGACATCCTGTTCGTGGAGATCTCGGAACTGCTCCTCTGCTATTTCAACGGCTGGTATGTGACCGCCATCATCATCTGCGTGTTCTGGATCCCCGTGAGCGCCCTGAGCTACTGGCGCTGGAGCCGTCATCAGGACGAAGAGCGCGAGGAGCTGACCGTGGTCAAGGCGCTTACCCCGAAGCAGGACGTCGCGGTGATCGCGGCCATCTTCGCGTTTGCCTTCATCGCCGGCACGCTGATCTCCCGCATCCCGGGGGCTTCGGATTCCTACGTGGACGCGCTGTCTTCAGGCTTTGGCATCGCCAACGGCGTGCTGCTCCTGATGCGCTACCGCGAGCAGTGGTATGCCTGGCTGATCACGCTGCTGATGGACGGCGCGCTGTACATCCGGGGCGGTGCCTACATCATGCTGATCACCGTGGCCGCCATGCTGGTCAACACCTGCTACGGCTATTGGAAGTGGTATCGCTACAACAAGACCCACGCCAACGCGCGGTAGGGGTTTGCGGCTCTACAGCTTCCCCAGATATTCCAGGATGTCCGCGGCATTCGTGTCCGGCTTCACCTTCGGCATGACCTTTTCGATCGTGCCGGCTTCGTCGATGACGTACGTCGTGCGCACGACGCCGAAGACCGTCTTGCCGTACATCTTCTTCTCCTGCCAAACGTCGTAGGCCTTGATCGCTTCGAGTTCGGGGTCTGCGAGCAGCACGAAGGGCAGGTCGTACTTCTCCGCGAATTTGCGGTGTGACGCCGCCGAATCCTTGCTGATCCCGACTACCGCGACGTCCTTGTCCCTGAATCCGTCGTAAAGCGCCGCAAAAGCGCAGGCCTGGCGCGTGCAGCCGGGCGTATTGTCCTTGGGATAGAAATACAGGACGAGCTTTCTGCCGGCAAAGTCCTCGAGTTTTACGATGTTTCCGTCCTTGTCCGCCAGAGCGAACGCGGGTGCCTTCATTCCTTCTTTGAGCATGGATCTGTTCCTCCTTTGCTTTTCTTTATTGTAATCCCGCGGCGACAAAAAGACAGCGTTTCGTGTATAATAATATGGTTAGTCCAGCGGCTTCAGCGTAAATGGAAGCCCTTCGAACGGATGAAAGGAGAAGCAGATGAACATCGGCGTGGTCACCGGAGCGTCCTCCGGCATGGGAAAAGAGTTCGTTCTGGCAATCGACCGGGAGTATGACCTGGACGAGCTGTGGGTCATCGCGCGGCGCGAGGAAAGGCTGCGCGAACTGCAGGATTCCTGCCGCACGAAGCTGCGCGTCCTCGCCTGGGATCTGGCGGACCCGGCGAACTACGAACGCTTCCGGCAGCTGCTGGAGGAGGTCCGGCCCTGCATCCGCGTGCTGGTGAACGCGGCCGGTTATGGCTTGTTCGGCACGTTTGAGGAGATGGGCCTTGCGGAGCAGCTGGGCATCGCGGACGTGAACGACAAAGCGCTTACGGCCATGTGCCTGCTCTGCCTTCCCTTCATGGCCAAAGGCGATGCCATCGTCAACCTGGGCTCGAATTCCAGCTGGCAGCCCGTGCCGTTCCTGGCGGTCTACGCGGCGAGCAAAGCCTACGTGCTGAGCTTTTCCCGCGCGCTCGGCCGGGAGCTGAAGCCCCGCGGCGTGCACGTCATGTGCGTGTGTCCCGGCTGGATCAGGACGGAGTTCATGGACCGCGCGGTGCACGACGACACGGTGAAGTACTACGACCGCTGGTACACGGCAAAGCAGGTGATCGACCAGGCGATGAAGGATCTGAAGAAGAAAAAGAAAGTCTCCATCCTCGGCGTGCCGGTTCGCCGGCAGGTCCGCCTCGTCAAGTTCCTGCCGACGGACGTGGTGATGGATACCTGGTGCCGCCAGCAGGGAAAGGAATAGCGCGGGAAGTTCCGCTTTTGGCCCATGAAAAAGATCCTCACATTCTTAAAAAAAGAACTGATGCTGACAGTCTCGCTGGCCGCGGCCATCATTTCGCTGTTCATTACGCCGCCGAGCAGGGCGCTCCTCACGGAGATCGACTGGCACACGCTCGGCACGCTGTTCATGATGCTCTGCGTGCTGGAAGGCTTCAAGCAGGAGAACGTGCTGCGGCCGCTCGCGGCCCTGTCCGCGCGCCTGAAGACGATGCCGGCTCTGTCGCTCTTTCTGATTTTTGGCGTGTTCTTTTCGTCCATGTTCGTGACGAACGACGTCTCGCTGATCATCTTCGTGCCGCTCACGATCCAGCTCTTCCGCGAGGCGGGGCAGGAGCGGTTCATTCTGCCCGTCATCTCCATGGAGAACATCGCGGCCATCCGCGGCTCGCTGCTCATGCCGTTCGGCAGCCCGCAGAACCTGTTCCTCTACGGGCAGTCCGGAGTGAGCACGCCGCACTTCATGCTGCACATGCTGCCGCTGTGCGCGATGTCGGCCGTTTTGCTCGTCATCTTCGTGCGCGTGCTGTACCGCAGGCAGCCTCAGGCTCCCGCCGCGATCGTTTCGCGCTTCGCGGGCGGTTCGTGGGATCCGGCCAGGCGTCCGCGGCGCATCGCGTACGTCGCGCTGTTCGCGCTCATCCTGCTCACCATCGTGACCCGCACCAGTCTCTGGCCCGCCGCGGTGCTGATCGTGGTAGCGGTCATCGCTGTCGTAAACCGCAGGCTGCTGAAGCAGGTGGACTACGTTCTCATCGTGACGTTCTTCTGTTTCTTCGTCTTTTCCTCCTCGATCGCCGGCAACCCCCATATCGCGGATCTTCTGACGCGCGCCGTCGCGGGACGCGAATACTGGTGGGCCATCGGGCTGTCTCAGATCATCTCGAACGTGCCGGCGAGCATCGTGCTGTACCCGTTCACGGAGAACTTCGCGGGCCTGATCTACGGCGCTGACACCGCGGGCCTGTGCTCGCTCATCGGCTCGCTGGCGTCCGTCATCAACTACCGCATCTACGTGCGCGAGTATCCCGGGCAGGGCGGGCAGTTCATCAAGGTGTTTACGCTCGTCAGCTGGGCGTTCTTCGCCATCGTCGTCATCCCGGGCCTGCTGCTGAGCCGCTGGCCGTTTTTCTGATGGGCATTCGACGTGCTTTGCGCGTGTAAGGCCGGGTATCTCGCTATGGAACTGCCCGGCTTTTTTATTGAACAGCATGTGGGTTTGCACGCGGATCAGGGTGGCCTGCTGATCGGCCCATAGGCTTGTGAGTGACCCACAGGCTCGTGAGGTGTCGTTAAGACCTCTGTTTCCCGACGCGTTATCATAATTGTGAAGATCACAATTTAGAACGTTTGACGTTCGAAAATGGCCTATTTACGCGGCATGGAACGCGAAATCCGTTCTATGGAACACAAAGTTCCGGATATAGAACGTGAAACGTTCAAAAGCTGGACTTTTCACAATTATGGAACGCGGGACGGTGATGGGAAGATCAGACGGCAGCATACGGGTTTGCATGTGTATGGGCTACTGAACTGCCGGCCGTTTTTCTGATTGGCATTAGGCGTGCTTTTCTCGTGTAAAGGCCGGACTTTTCGCTGGGTTGCCGGCCGTTATTTTGATTGGCATTAGGCGTGCTTTTCGCGTGTAAAGGCCGAGTATCTCGCTATGGAACTGCCTGGCTTTGTTTATTGAACAGCATATGGGCTTGCACACGAATTGGGGTGACCCACTGATTAGCCCACAAATCCATGAGCGATTCGCGAATCCAGGAGGTATTCTTGGACCTCTCTTACCGGCGCGTTATCATAATTGTGAAAATTTCGATTTAGAACGTTTGGCGTTCGAAAATGGCCGGTTCACGCGATATGGAACGCAAGATCCGTTCCATAGAACCAAAAACCTCGGATATAGAACGCGAAACGTTCAAAAACTGGACATTTCACAATTATGGAACGCGGGAGTGGGGCTTGCATACTGGTCAGATTTCCTGGTACAATGCCGAGTGCCGTTAATGATAACCTTTTTAAGAAAATTAATACATATTTATCTTGACATGTCAGTTGCATGGAATATAATGGATTTAGGAAATGGCATAATAAGGTAAATAGGTAAAAATAGGCATGAACATCAGACAAACCATCGAGGATCACCTCCTGCTCAACAAGACCATCCTGCATGTTCTGCAGTTGATCCTGGGCGACAAAAAAGGGGACGGCCGTATCGTCGTCCGGAAGAATAAAAACGGAAGCAGCCGGCAGTATTACGCCTACCCGGAAAGGGATGAGGATGGCCGGGTCAAATGGCATACGCGGAAACTGAGTCCCGAGGAAGAAACGGACGTGGACGCGATGCAGCGGCAGACAAAGGCCGGCCGGCTGCAGCAGACCATCAAGCGTAACATCCGCCTGCTGCGGATGCTTTTGAATCGATATCGGGAGATCGGTCCGGACGCTCTGCAGGGGATCATTCCCACGGAGCATCTGGCGGAGATGTTTCCGCCAAATTGCGCGAGCCGATACGAATTCGGCCGGCTGCGGCCAGCGGGAAACGGATACCGTCCGGAGGGTCTGCAATTTCAGCTTGGCGAACGATGGTTTCGCACGCGCATCGAATACATGATCGCAACGTGTCTGCTGGCTTTGAACATGCCGTTCATTTATGAGCCGGTCATCCGCATGGACGGTTACAACTACTACCCGGATTTTGCGATCCTGCGGCGCAGCGACAATACGGTCATCTTTTGGGAGCATTTCGGCAGGATGTTCGACGCCGAGTATCGTATGACCCGCTTCGATCGCCTGCGCACGTTCTGGGAAATGGGCATTCGCATCGGCGACAACCTGATCGTTACGGTGGAGGGCGACGGAAGCGCTCCGATCACCACGGCGCAGATCAAGAGGATGATCGAAAGCTATTGCCTGTAATGTAATAAAGCCACTCCGCATGGGTGCTGCGGAGAGGCTTTTGCTACCTTATAGACAAAGCGAAGAGACTTTTGATCTGGCTGTCCGGTAGATATTAATAATAGGCTCTCGGTCAGGCAGTCTGTGGTTGTTGCAGGGAGGCTTTTGATTTGGCTACATCCTGGACATTGAAAGGTGTTTAATTAGGCTGCCCTGCAGGTGTTGCAAAGAGCCTTTGGGCTTGGCTGCACTGTAGATATTGATAATAATTTCTAGTTAGACAGTCTTGCAGGTGTTGTAAAAGGCTTTTGATCAAGTGGTCCTGTAGTCATTTCAGAGAGGCTTTTGATTTGGGCCACTCTGTAGGCGATGCAAGGCGCTTATTCTGGGTACACCATAGGTATTGTGGAGAAAATTAAATTGGGCTGTTTAGATAACCGGGATTCATCAGGCCGGGTTTCCTTTGACATCCACGACATTCCATGTGGGCATGCCATTAGCAACTGGCAGCTCTGATCTTAAATTGTCCTGGCGTCTGCAGCCTTTAGTTGGGGTCACCTTCCGGCATGGCTGGGATGTCCAGTACGATGGGCTCGTGATGCAGCGCCGGCAGGACTCTTTCCATGAAATCGGCGGTTCGGATGCGCATCGTCAGCGTGTTGCAGACCGCGTGCATCGTCACATAAGGGGCTTTCAGCAGATCGCTGTCGATCAGGAGCTGCACCTGGCCGTCCGGGTCAAACAGCAGTTCCAGCGGGGAAACGCTTCCCGGAACCGTATGCATCAGCTCCGCCAGCTTCTCCGCTGATCCGAACGACATCCTGGATGACCCGACCGCATGGGCCACTTCCTTGGATATGAACGTTTTATCGGCATGCAGCATCAGCATGTAATGTTTGCCTTTTTTGTTGACGAGGAAAAGATTCTTCGGCAAGGGCACTTCCAGCACATCGTATATTTCGTTGCCGTAGTGAGAACTGCCTTTTGCTTCGTGGAACAGCCATCCATACTCTATGTCCAGGTCGTCCAGAAATTGAAATACCGCGAGTTCGCCTTCCGTAACTTCATCGGCAGCGGGGGCGGTCGTGCGCAGCGTCATGTCCATTGGGTCGTCCTCCTTTGATG
>JAIKZT010000268.1 GCA_024682015.1 Clostridia bacterium | reverse complement strand
CCGGTCACCTCCAGCATGTACAGCGCATCGTCGAACGGCGTGTTTTCCAGCATGTCCTGATACTCGATGACGGGGCCCTTTACATGCTGGAGGTGACCGGAGACCAATTGCGCCGCATGCTCAAGTACGTGCTGCGCGACGAGGCCTGGGAGGGTCACACGGAGTTCTACCAGTTCTCCAAGGGCTTCCACGTGCGCTACAACAAGACGACGCGCCAGATCGAGGAGTTTACGTGGCAGGGCAAGGAGATCGAGCCAGGCCAAAGGCTCAAGATCGCCCTGCAGGCGTTCCACTACAACAACTTCGAGAAGTTCTTCAACGTGCCGTTCGACGAAGTGAAGGCCAACATGCGCCCGCGCGTCGTCGCGACCTCCGTCAACAACATCTACGAAGAGTACTTCGCCACGAACGACGGCCTCGACGCCCACGTGGAAGGCCGCATCGAGATCCTCGAGTAGCCGGCCGTGATGTTTTATACTATAAATGTGTCTAAATAATCTCTGCCTTCGGGGTCCTGTCCGCAACTGCTTCGCGACCCTTCTGCCTTCGGCATCTCCCCTGGCAGGGGAGTTACCTGCATGCCTTGCGATGCTCGCCTCGGACGAGGGCGCCTCGGACTGCGCTTCTCGGCATGAGCCTCTTTGCGGCCACCCCTTCGGCATTTTAATTAGGTTTTTAGATGCCGCTCAGTATTGAACCCACACTGTCATCCTAAACGAAGCGAAGGATCCGCTGAAAGCCATTCCTTTCAACAGATCCTTCTTTAATTTGCGTTCTTATTGAATATATTATTGAATAATCTAATCCTGCGGGGCGGGGCCGAGCGGCTGGCCGCCTTCCGGAGGCTGCGGCGGTTCGCTTCCGCCGGGGAAGGGAGGCTGCATGCCGTTTTCGGGCATCTCATCCGGATCCCATTCGGGCATCTCGTCCGGATCCCATTCAGGCATTTCGTCCGGGTCCCATTCGGGCATTTCATCCGGATTCCACTCAGGCATTTCACCGGGGCCACCTTCGAACATCCCGTCCGGACCTTCTTCGGGCATGTCGCCCGGCTCGCCCTCGAGGATCTCGTCCGGCTCATCCTCCGGCTCATCCATGCGCGGAGGGACTCCGGGACCGCCCGGCCCGAAGCCGCCCTGCTGCTCGAACACGAACATACCGGGGCTCTGGTGCATGCCCTGCGCCTCCTTGCGCTCCTCGGGGCTCACGTCCATCATCACGAAGCGGCCGCCTTCGTCCTCTCCGCGGCCGAAGGACTGCGCCAGGCCTTCCTGCAGCTCGCCGCGCTGGCGCCCGCTCCCGCACACGCCGGCGATGATATGGCGCTCATCCGTCTCGGAAAGCATCCCGCGCTCTTCCATGCGCGCCACGCAGACGTCCATAGCGTCGTCGAACTTCCTGTTCTTCAGCTCGCTTCCGAGCTCCGCGGCCAGTTCCTCGCTCTCCTCATCGAGCGCGTTCACCGCGATGACCCGCCCGAAGTGGTTCACCGAAAACTCCAGCGAAGCGTCTCCCGCGTCCACGGACACGTAGGAGCTGGCAGAGACCGTCATGTAACCGAACGAGCCGCCCGCGATCAGCAGCGCCACGAGCACCATGGCCACGGCCCGCGACAGGCGCGTGAAGCGGCTCTTCAGCACGCGGCGGTTCTCCTCGATGCGCTCGGGCACGTCGATGGTGTCCCCCACCCGGCAGTTCTGCCGCACCCGGACGACGACGCCGTCCTCGCGCAGCACCGCTGCCTCTCCGTCTCTTATTTCCAAAACGATCGCTTTCATGTCTTTAAGACCTTTCGAATGTATCCGAGGTATTCCGCCAGGACGGGGTATTCGCCCGAGAGGATCTCCGCCGCGGCAATGATATAGCGCCTGTGCCTGTCGAGGATCTTGCGGCTGACCCCGCTGGCCAGCTCCAGTTCCTTCATGGGGAGCGCCTTGCTCTTGCGCATTTTCTGCATCAGCGCCTCGTTTTTCAGGAGCGCGCAGACCGCTTTAGCGCAGGCGTCCTTCGTCTTTTCCGCCTTCGGCGAGCTGTCCGCCAGGTCGAAGAACGAGAAGCCGTAAGGCTTCAGGATAGCCTGGGCGGCTGCGATTTCCTCGCGGGCTGCCGCAGCCGCGTCCACCGCGGGCGAAGCGGACATCTCCGCCAACTTGCTCTGGACCTCCAGGTTTACGGCATCCGCCGTCTCCCCGTCCTCCGCGCCGACCTCGCCGTCGAAGGCGCCCGGGATCACCCGGATCTCGCCCTTGCGGCGCCAGTTGCTACGGATCTCGTCCAGCAGCCTTCGCCGGATCACCACCGAGGCGAATGCCCTGAAGGACCCCTTCTCCCCGTCGAAGCTCTGCACGGCCTCGTGGAAGGCCAGCAGCGCGGTGCTCCACTCGTCGTCGCTGTCGGTAAGGTAGCGGTGCACGGTCTGGGAGGCCGTCTGCAGGATCCAGCTCTTCTGGCTCTCTATCAGGTTGTTCAGCGCCTGTTCGTCGGTCTTTGCCGCGAGCGCTTCGCGTTCGATATCCATACCCTTGAATATACCATCCGAACGTCGAAACATCAAGACCTGGTATGGATCGATCTTTGGCGCACCTTTCCTCAGCGCTGCGGGCATTCCTTCAGGCAGACCGTCTGCCCGTCGCAGAATATGTCCGCCTCGCCTTCCCTGGTGAGCACGATCTGCGCGCCGCACTCTTCCAGAAGAGCCAGTGTTTCGGCGTCTTCCGGCTCCTCTTCGGACGAGGTGACCACGGCCAGCTGCGGGCAGATCCTTTCGATAAGGGTCTTCAGGCTCTCCTGCCAGCGCCCGTGATGGGGCACCTTCAGGAAGGCTGCCGGCGAAGGATCCTGCGCCAGATACTCTTCCGTGCGGGCATCCTCCGCGTCTCCCATGAACAGCAGGCCACACGTTCCGTCCGTTATCCGGACGATCAGCGAAGAGTTGTTGGAGGGGTCATCCGCGTAGGAGACCTCCGCCGGCGCGTCGATCTGCCAGATAAGCCCGTCCAGCGCGAACGAGACGTCCTCCCGCAGAGTCCTTGCTTCGATCCCCGCAAGGGACAGCGCCTCCAGATAATTGCTGTACTCGGTGCTGTCCTTGGGGCTGTTGCTCTGGTAGACGGCCTCCACTGCAAGGGACTTCAGCACCTTGGCCGCCCCGCCCACATGGTCTTTGTCGAAGTGGGTGATGATGAGCGCGTCCAGCTTTTCGATGCCATTCTCTTCGCAATAGCCGACGATCTCCTTGCCGAAGCCCTTCTCCCCGCAGTCGATCAGGACCGCGCTGTTTTCGGTATACAGGAGGAAGGCGTCAGCCTTGCCCGCGGAAAAGCAGTGCACGGTGAGCGGAACCTCCTCCGCCTGCGGAAGCGCTTCCTGCTTTGCGCTGCAGCCCGCCAGGAAAGCGGCTGCCAGGACTGCCGCCAGCAGGAGGAGCATCGTCTTGCCGCGCATCCCTACAGCGCCTCCTTCAGCACCGGGCGTCCGCAGACGATGGTCAGGTTGCCGTTGCGGCAGCGGATCTCGTCCAGGAAGGCTTTGGTGTCCGCCCCATCCTTCAGGACGATGCGGTACGTCAGCTCGTAAAGCGTGCCCATGTTGGTGGTCTTCACCCTATCAAGCCGCGCGCTGTCGGTGAAACGCTCGAACAGATCGTCCAGCAGGCCCTCATAGTCGAGGTTCTCGGGGATGGAGACCTTCAGCTCGCGTTCGCTCTCGCTGCGGCCGCCGAAGCGCAGGCTCGTCAGGATCAGCGTGAACGCGGCCATCACCAGGAAGAACACAGCCGCCAGCGCGATGTAGCCCATGCCCAGCGCTAGGCCCAGCGTCATGGCCAGGAAGATCATCCCGATCTCCCGCGCGGACCCTGCGGCGGAGCGGAAGCGCACCAGGGAGAAGCCCCCTGCCACGGCGACGCCCGCGCCGATGTTGCCGTTCACCAGCATGATCACGACGGCTACCATAGCCGGAAGCATGGCCAGCGTAATGGCGAAGCTCTGGGAATATTTGTTTTTGTACATGCACAGCATGGCGGTCGCCAGACCGAGCAGCAGCGCGATGCCGGTCGTCGCGAGGAACGCGGACGCGGTGATCTCGGTTCCGGTAAAGATCGTATCAAGCATAGTGGTGAACATTTCTCTTTGTCTCCTTTCGGGTCGCTGCGGGGGGAATGCCTGCCCCGCTCTCTCTGGGCAGCGCGGTCACTGCCTTCTGTTTGTATGCCGCCGCCCTTTCCCTTGCCAGGACGACAGTCTTGTAGTAGGTTCCGTATTTGGAAAAACTGCTCATCCGGATGCCGTTATCGGAGAGAAGCCTTGCCAGCCACAGCGGCGCGGCATCCGGGATCTTGATCTCCATCAGTACGCTTCCCGCGGGCAGCAGCGGGGCGCCGTCGTCTGCCTCCCGCAGGTCCAGGCGGTCCTCCCGCCAGCGCAGGCCTGTGTCGAAGGTGATCCGCAGTTCCGGGTCTTCCACGCCCTTTGCCCCCGCCCAGGCCTCCCGGTCGTACGCGATGAATACCTTCGGTTTTAAGTCCAGCCGGCTGCGCATCCAGTCGATCTCGCGGGAGATCTGGTTGGGCGCCTTCAGCGGCTCCCCCTGCAGGTAGGCCGCGGCTTCCCCCGCCGGCAGCACGATCCTGCGCTTATAGACGACTCCGTCGTACTTCTTCTTGATCTCGATGAACAGTTTGTCCGTATCCCGGGCCGGCCCGTAGCTGCGCACCCTCAGCTTTTCCTTGTAAACGGGCTTTTCGATGGACTCGCGTATGAGCTGCCAGTTGTCCGTATCGTAGTACAGGTTGCAGATCGTATAGCGCGGATGCGCATCCGGCTCCATGTGGCCCTTCATCCCCTCCAGCATGGCCTCATACTGGGCCCGGCTGATCAGGAACTTCTTTTCGTAGCGTTTAAAGCAGTTTCTGATGATCTCTGCCATGGTTTTGTACCTCTCTTGTACTATATACTTCGCGCGTGAGCCGGCGAAAAACGGGGTCGCAGGGAAATATTATTACGAATTTATGCCAAACTGCACTTCTGCCATATTAACGGTCCCTAAGCTCTTCGACAGGCTCAGTGTACCACTTGTCGAAGGGTGCGGCTGCCCCTATCACAAAAGGACGGCCCGGATGGGGCCGCCCTGAAAGTGCTATCTTTTATTATTTTGGAGGTGAAGGTCGCTTTAGAGGCTGGGGGCATCCGTCAGCGGGCCGAAGAACACGTTCTGTCTGAAGCCGTCGGGCATCTGCGGTTCTTCGGGCATTTCGGAGTCCTCGCCGGAGCCGAACTGAGGAGGCTGTCCGGGCATCTGGCCGTTCATCTGGCCGGGCCGCGGGCCGAAGCCGCCCTGCGGGCCCATCTGTCCGGGCATCTGGCCCTGATTCATGCCGCCCATCTGTCCGGGCATTCCGGGCATCTGGCTGTTCTGGCCGTTCATCTGGTCGGGTCTGGTGCCGAAACCGTCCTGCGGGGCGGTCTGGCTGTCGTCGGAAGGCATCTGTCCGGGCATCTGGCCCTGGTTCATGCCGCCCATCTGTCCGGGCATCTGGCCCTGGTTCATGCCGCCCATCATACCGCCCATGCCGGAATCCATCGTCACGCCGTAGGGGTTGACCAGACAGCCGTCTTCCACATAGCAGCTGCCCTGATAGTCCATGCCGCCTTCGCCGCCGTTGCTCGCCGCCTTCACGATCGTGGTGAGGCCGCCCAGCAGGTTGATATTGCCGTTGGAATCGATGCCGTCCATGCCGGAGCTGAGGTTGACCGTGCCGCCCATGATGTTGACGGAGAAGGTGTACCCGGTGAGGTCGCTGTTGGCCGCGTTGAGCGCGTCATCACTGGCCGTTACGTCGATCTTGCCGCTGTAGATGTTGAGGATCGCGCCTTCCAGGCCCTCCGAGGATTTCCTGATATTGATGGTCGGGCCGGTCTCACCTTCTTCCCCGATGGTGAGGATGTAGTCCGCCTTGATGCCGTCGTCTCCTGCGCTTACGGTGATGGTGCCGCTCTTGATGGTCAGGTCGGTGCCGGAGTTCATGCCGTCGTTGGCTGCGGTCACGCTGATGGACAGGCCGCCGTCGATGATGAAGGACGCGTCACTGTAGCCGTCCGCCATATCGTCTTCGTCGGTGTCGCTGACCTTGATGCCGTTCTTGCAGCTGCCGTTCACGATCAGTGTGCCGCTGCCGGTCAGAACCGCAGCCGAACCGGCCTTTGCCTTGATGGCCGCGCCGTCAAAGTCGTCGGATTCCTCGTCCGCCAGGCTTTCCGCGTCGGTCAGCTTTACGGTGCCCTCGATGATGACCTTCGTCTCGGTGCCCTTGTTCAGGGAGAGCGTCGCGCCCACGCTGCTGGTGAGGTCCAGATCCTTCAGGATGAGCACCACGTCCTGCGTGCCCTTCTTGACCTTGATGTTGCCGTCGGAGCAGGTGCCGGTGATGATGTAGGTGCCGGACGCTTTGATGGTCACGTCGTTGTTCTCGTCGCTCATGACGATGGTCTGGGCGTTGGCGTAGTCTGCGGTAAGGGCTTCCGCCGTGTTGCTGGTGAGCGTGCTGGTGACCACTTCGGTGGGTTCGCTCGCGTACTGCGTCTGACCCATCTGGCCCATCTGGCCGGGCATACCGCCCATCTGGCCGGGGCCGCCCTGCTGCGTGCCGGAGGTGCCGTCCTGGGATTCCTGGCCGGGTGCCGCATCCTGCTGGCCGCCGAAGAGGCCCTTGAGCCAGTTCCAGAAACCGCTGCCTGTGGTCTGGGATTCAGCCGTCTGCATCATCGCCTGGCCGGCCGTTAAGCTGCCGGGCTGCGGGAATGCGCTCTGATCCTGTGCGGCGAAGACCGCCGCGGGAGCCGCGATCATGGCGGCCGCCATTGCTGTGCTGATCACAGCCTTCATCTTCTTGTTTGCCATTTTTCTGTCTCCTTTTCGTTCAACGGCTCCTCGCGGAGCCTCGTGCATTCTGTGCGTTCACAGATCTCTTCGGGGTCCCTTTTGCCCCTCGCACTATACCTTTCGGAGCCCGCCGGCAGAAAAATGGGGTCATGTGAAAAATTTTTAAAAGTTTTAGATCACCCGGATCTGGCACGAACGCATGGTCTCCAGCGCCGCCAGGTGCTTTTCCGGCGTGACCCCGGCACAGCAGCTGCTGTCCACGGTGATGGGCACTTCGGGCAGGACAGCCTTCAGCAGCAGCGCGTTGGACACCACGCAGATGTCCGTGCACAGGCCGACCATCTCCACCTCGATCTCCTCTTCATCCGCGAGATCCTGCAGTTCCATGGCCAGTTCCGTGCTGCCGAACGTCGGCTTTTCAAGGATGGCCGCCTCTTCCAGCAATGCCGCCAGTTCCGGCCGGATCTGCCAGCCGTCCGTTCCGCGGATGCAGTGGGGCACCGGCAAAAACCGACCCTCCTGGGTCTGCATATAGTTCTCGCCATGGGTGTCCATCGTGGCATAAACATCCTCCGGCGCATACGAACGGATCTTCTCCGCCACCGCCGGCACAATGGCTTCCGCCTCCTTCGTGCCCAGCGCGCCGTCGATGAAGTCGTTTTGCATGTCGATGACGATCAGAATCTTACGCATGGCAGGTACACTCCTTTTCTTCGCGTACAAACAGTTGCTTTCGCCTACATTTTACACCATTTAAAGGATCACAGCCCTGGCCGAAACGCTATTGCGTCTGGCGAGGGTCCTTGGATGCAGGATGGAAGATCTGTTGGAATAATAGTTGATCTGCTACATTTAATCTACTCTTTCTCCCCCAAAAACGCAAACACCCTCCCGTAAAAGTCCGGCGCCTCCTCGTAGGCGGCATGGCCGAGGCCGGGGTACATGTGCAGGAGGCTGCCTGCGATGCCGGCGTGCAGCTGCCGGGAGGCATCCGCTCCTACGATCTGGTCGTCCTCTCCGCCGATCACGAGCGTCGGGCAGGTGACCCGCCCCAAGGCCTCCCGCCCATCGAAGTCCAGGATCGCCCGGGCGTTCGCCAGA
>JAIKZT010000255.1 GCA_024682015.1 Clostridia bacterium | reverse complement strand
GCTCGTGCTGTGCGGCGTCATGATCGGCTACATCTGCTCGGCCATCACCGACATCGTCGTGGCGTTCGCGGACGATTCGAACATCGTGAACCTCCACAACTGGTCCATGGGCAGCTTTTCCGGCATGGACTGGAAAGGCGTGAAAGTGTGCGCCATTGTCGTAGCCGTCGGGTTCGCCTGCGCGTTTCTGATGTCCAAACCCATCAGCGCGTTCCAGCTCGGCGAGGAATACGCGCGAAGCAGCGGCGTGAACATCGGCAGTTTCAAGGTGAAGCTCATCCTGCTTTCCAGCATCCTGTCTGCGACGGTAACGGCCTACGCGGGACCCATTTCTTTCGTAGGCATCGCGGTTCCCCACCTCATCAAGAACCTGTTCGGCACGACGAAGCCCATCGTCGTCATCCCCGGGTGCTTCCTGGGCGGCGGCGCGTTCTGCCTGCTGTGCGACCTCATCGCGCGCACCCTGTTCGCCCCCGCCGAGCTGTCCATCAGCTCCGTTACGGCCATCTTCGGCGTGCCGGTCGTCATCTGGATGCTGCTGACCCGGCAGAAGAACCAGCAGTAAGGAGGCGGCCATGAACGACATCATCCTGAAAACGGAAGATCTTTCGGTCGGCTACGGCCAGACCGTCATCGTAAAAGACGTGGACATCGAGGCGCGCGCCGGACAGATCCAGACGCTCATCGGCCCGAACGGCGCCGGCAAATCCACGATCCTCAAGACGCTCATCCGCCAGCTGCCTCCCCTTGCCGGCAGCGTCGTCCTTCTTGGCAGGGACGTGCGGACCCTGACGGAAAACCAGATCGCGCAGTCCGTGTCCGTCGTGCTGACGAGCCGCCCCCGCGTGGAGCTCATGACCTGCCGCGACATCGTTTCGTCCGGCCGCTACCCTTTCACGGGCCGCATGGGCATCCTGAGCGCGAAGGACAAGGAGATCGTGGAGGAATCCATGGAGCTGGTGCGGGTCACAGGCCTTGCGGAAAAGGATTACAACGCGATCAGCGACGGCCAGCGGCAGCGGGTCATGCTCGCGCGGGCCATCTGCCAGCAGCCGCGTCTGCTCATCATGGATGAGCCGACGTCGTACCTGGACATCAAGCACAAGCTCGACTTCCTGTTCCTGCTGCAGACCCTCGTGAAGCAGCGGCAGATCGCCGTCATCCTGTCCCTGCACGAACTCGAATTCGCGCAGCGATTCTCGGACCGCGTGTACTGCGTCACCGGCGGAACCATCGACAGAGCCGGCCCGCCCGAGGATATTTTCAGCGGCGATTACATCGACCGCCTCTACGGCGTCGAACACGGCAGCTACAACGTGCTGTTCGGCGGCATCGAGACCGGCGCGGCGCTGGGAGAGCCGAAGGTGCTCGTCCTCGGCGGAGGAGGCAGCGGCATTCCGATGTACCGCCGCCTGACCCGCATGGGCATCCCCTTCGCGGCCGGCCCCATGGCGCGATCCGACATGGACTTCGCTGTGGCAAAGGCGCTGGCGAGCACGGTGATCGCGACCAGGCCGTTCGAGGCGATCGGCGAGGACGCCGTAAACAAGGCCCTGGAGGTGCTCGAGGGCTGCGGACGTCTCCTATGCTGCTGCGAGGACTTTACGGGCCAGAATGAGGCGAATAAGCGCCTTCTCGCGCATGCGAAAGAGCGCGGCATGCTCCTTGATCCGGAAGACCTGGAACAGCTCGCGAAATAGGCAAACCCCTCGCCCTTGCGAGGATGCATATATCCCCTATCACCCTTTTACAGGAGGAAATTTATGAAAAAAACACTTTCCATCCTGCTGGCGATCGCCCTGCTGATCGGCTGCCTGCCCATGGCGGTCTTCGCAGACGATGAGCCGGCTCCAAAAGCCGAAGCCTTCGATTATGAAGGCGACGTTGTCTCTTTCATCAAGGAAGACGGCTCCGCTTTCGGTATGCTCGCGCCCCAGGAAGGCTCCACGTTCTACGTGAACGGCGACGTCGTCGAAATGCACGTCATTCCCAAGAACACGACCGTCTACAGAGGTTTCTACTACGGCGACATCGATGATTTCGATACGCTGAAGGAAAACGACGTGGACGTCGTCCTCGCGGACGGCGCCATGGACTTCACCGTCAGCGTCGAAAACTGCGGCAAAGCGCTGCCCATCGTTCCCAGAAAGACTGAGGAAAAAGGCGACGGCACCACCGCGGATCAGTACTACCTGGCCATCCCCGCGGCTGAGAAACTGGCGGCTA
>JAIKZT010000233.1 GCA_024682015.1 Clostridia bacterium | reverse complement strand
GGATCTCCTCCTCGGGTTCGAAATCCTCCTCGAGCTCCTCCGTCTCTTCGGGCTCTTCCAGCGCGTAATCCGGGAGCTCATCGGGACTTTCGTTTTCGTCCTGCTCGTGCTCCGTCTTTTCCACGGAGATCAGCCGGCTGCCCGGCGTGAGCCGCATAAGGCGCACGCCCTGTGTGCTGCGGCTGATCGGCCGGATCCCCCGGACGGCCATGCGGATGATGGTACCGTCATCGGAGATCAGCAGCAGATCCTCGTCGCCCGTGACGGCCTTCACGCCCACGAGCCTGCCGGTCTTCTCGGTGACCTTGTAGCTGCGCATACCGATGCCGCCCCGGTTGTGGAGGGTGTATTCGCCTATATCGGTCCTCTTGCCGTAGCCGTTCTCGGTCACGCTGAGGATATGGGTGCCCTCGGAATCGCTCAGGGCCCCTATGACATAGTCGCCCTCTTTGAGCCGGATGCCCCGGACGCCTCTCGCGGTACGTCCCATCGGGCGCAGCTGCTGCTCGTTGAAGCAGTTGCAGAGGCCATCCCTGGTAGAGATCAGGATGTTCTCGTCTCCGCTGGTGGCCAGCACGGCAACGATCTGGTCGCCCTCATCCAGGTTGATGGCCCGGATGCCGTTCGTCCGGATGTTCCGGAGCTCGGACTGCGCCATTCTCTTGACCGTGCCCATCCGGGTCACGAACACAAGGTAGCTGTCCTCCTCGATGCCTCTGCCGCGGATCATGGCGCTCACCTTCTCGGCGTTTTCGCCCGACTCGATGCGCAGGATGTTCACGATGTTCGTGCCTCTGGCGTTTCTGCCGGCCTCGGGGATCATGTATCCCTTCTTGATGAAGGCGCGTCCCCTGTCCGTAAAGAAGAGGATATTGTCGTGGGTGGAGGCGTTGAACACGGTCTCCACATAGTCCTCATCCTTGGTGCTCATGGCGCGCACGCCCTTGCCGCCCCTTGCCTGGGCCCTGTATTCCGAGACGGGCAGACGCTTGATGTATCCGCCGTGGGTCAGCGTGAATACGCTGAGCTTTTCCTCTATAAGATCCTCGTCCGCGATGTCCTCCACCACGTCCACGATCTCGGTCCGGCGTTTGTCGCCAAACCTGTTCTTTATTTCCAGCAGCTCGTCCTTGAGCACGCCCTTGATCTGCTCGGGGTCTCCGAGAAGTCCCTTGTAATAGGCGATCTTTTCTTCAAGCTCCGCATACTCCTGCTGCAGCTTTTCCCTGTTGAGCCCCTGCAGCTGGATCAGCCTCATGTCGCAGATGGCCTGCGCCTGCGCGTCGGAAAGACGGAAGCGCTCCATCAGGTTCTGCTTGGCGTTGTCGTAGCTGTTGCGGATGATGCTGATGACTTCATCAATATTGTCCTGCGCGATCAGCAGTCCTTCCAGCAGATGGGCGCGCTCCTCCGCCTTCTTCAGATCGTATCTTGTCCTGCGGACGATGAGCTCCTCCTGGAACGTGAGATACTCATCGAGGATATGCCGGAGAGAGAGGATCTTCGGCTGGGTCTGGTTGTTCACCAGCGCCAGCATGTTGACGGAGAAGGTGGTCTGCATCGAGGTCTGCGCGAAAAGCCTGTTGAGAACGATCTGGGGGTTGGCGTCCCGCTTG
The DNA here is from genome assembly GCA_024682015.1 of Clostridia bacterium. Taxonomy (GTDB): domain Bacteria; phylum Bacillota; class Clostridia; order Peptostreptococcales; family Anaerovoracaceae; genus RUG11894. Next base: position 3,609 of record JAIKZT010000233.1, on the reverse strand, counting down.
AGCTCGATGACGATCCGCATGCCGTTCCGGTCGGTCTCATCCCGCAGGTCGGAGATGCCCTCGATGCGCTTTTCCCTCACCTGATCGGCAAGGTTCTTGATCAGCTGCCGCTTGTTCACCTGATAGGGCAGCTCCGTGACAATGATCCTCGTGCGGTGCTCTCTGCCGAACTCTTCAAACTCCGTTCTCGCCCGCACGGTGATCTTGCCGCGGCCGGTGGCGTAGGCCTGACGGATGCCGTTCCTGCCCATGATGATCCCCCTGGTGGGGAAATCCGGTCCGGAAATAAAGCGCATGAGGTCGTTCAGCGTCGCATCCGGATCGTCGAGCACGCAGATGCATGCATCGATGACCTCCGCCAGATTGTGCGGGGGAATGTTGGTCGCCATGCCGACGGCAATGCCGCTGGAACCGTTTACCAGCAGATTCGGGAATCTCGAGGGCAGCACCCTCGGCTCCTTCCTGCTCTCGTCAAAGTTCGGATCCCAGTCCACGGTATCCTTTTCGATATCCCGGAGCATCTCGTTGGAGATCTTTGAGAGTCTCGCCTCGGTATACCTGTATGCAGCAGGGGGATCCCCGTCCACGGAACCGAAGTTGCCGTGGCCGTCCACCAGCATGTAGCGCATGGAAAAGTCCTGCGCCAGACGCACCAGCGCGTCATACACGGAGGCGTCGCCGTGGGGATGGTAGCGGCCGAGCACGTCGCCGACGCAGGTGGCGGACTTCTTGAAAGCCTTGTCACTGGTCAGGCCGTCCTCGAACATGGCGTACAGGATGCGCCGGTGCACGGGCTTGAGCCCGTCCCGCACATCGGGACGCGCCCTTCCCACGATCACGCTCATCGCATAGTCTATATAGCTCGTCTGCATCTCCTGCACGAGCTCGGATTCTGTAATAACCTGATTCGGAAATGCTATATCCTCAGGCCTGTAATCTCTTTTCGCCATTCAGACAACACCTCCTCAGATATCGAGATTGACGACGTATTTTGCATTTTCCTCGATCCACTCACGGCGCGGATCCACATCCTCGCCCATCAGCACCGAGAACACCCTGTCCGCCGCAATGGCGTCCTTCAGCGTAATGCGGCGCAGCGAACGCTGCTCGGGATCCATGGTGGTCTCCCAGAGCTCGTGCGGATCCATTTCACCAAGACCCTTGAAACGGGATATATCCACCTTGGCGTTCGGATTGTCCTCGCGCATCTCGGCACTGATGGCGTCCCGCTGCTCATCCGAATAGGCCACCCGCTGTTTTTTGCCGCGGCTGAGCTTGTAGAGAGGGGGCACCGCCGAATAGACGTAGCCGTTTTCAATGAGCGGCCGCATATAGCGGAAGAAGAAGGTGAGCAGCAGTGTCCGGATATGGGCTCCGTCCACGTCCGCATCGGCCATGATGATGATCTTGTGGTAGCGGAGCTTGTCCATATTGAACTCCTCGCCGATGCCGCAGCCGAGGGCAACGATCAGGGGAGCGAGCTTGTCGTTGTCGTAGATCTTGTCCGCCCGTGCCTTTTCCACGTTGAGCATCTTGCCCCACATGGCAAGGATCGCCTGGAAACGCGAATCTCTTCCCTGGATGGCGGAACCCGCGGCGGAGTCGCCCTCCACGATGTATATCTCGCAAAGGCTCGGGTCCCGCTCGTTGCAGTCCTGCAGCTTGTCGGGCATCTGCCCGGACTCCAGGCCCGTCTTGCGGCGCACCGTCTCCCGCGCCTTTCTGGCTGCCAGTCTCGCCTGATTGGCCAGCATGGCCTTGGCGAGGATGGCCTTGGCCGTAACGGGGTGCTCCTCGAGATAGGTTGCCAGCTGATCCGTCACAATGTTGTTCACAAGCGTGCGGACATAGGCGTTGCCAAGCTTCTGCTTGGTCTGGCCCTCAAACTGCGGCTCCTCCAGCTTCACGGAGATGATGGTGGTAAGCCCTTCCCGCACGTCTTCTCCGCTGAGCTTGTCCTCATCCTTTTTGATGATCCCGTACTTTTTGCCGTAGTTGTTGATGACGGCCGTAAGGGCTCTCTTGAAGCCGTCCTCGTGCATACCGCCCTCAGGCGTCCGCACGTCGTTGGCAAAGGAGACGATGTTCTCGTGGTACTCCTCGTTATACTGCAGCGCCACTTCGGCAAAGGTGCCGTCCTCCTCGCCGCCGAGATAGATGACGTCCTCATGGACAAGCTTCTTGCCGTTGTTTATATAAGCCACGTATTCCCGTATGCCGCCGTCATAGTAAAGGACATCCGTATTGTCCTCCATGCCCTCCCGGAGGTCCGTAACGGAGATGGTGACCCCCGCGTTCAGGAAGGCCTGCTGGCGCATACGGTCGTGGATGGTCTCGTAATTGTAGACGGTATCGTCGAACATCTCGGGATCCGGCTTGAAGCGGACTACAGTGCCCCGTTTCTTCGTTTTGCCGATCACATGTATCGGGTCGGATATGTTTCCGCGCTCAAACTTCATGGCGTAGATGTTCCCGTCCCTGTGGACGTTGACCTCCAGCCATTCGCTCAGCGCGTTCACCACCGACGCGCCGACGCCGTGCAGTCCGCCGGACACCTTGTATCCGCCGCCGCCGAACTTGCCGCCGGCGTGCAGCACCGTGAAGACGACCTCCAGCGCGGACTTTCCGGTCTGTTCCTGAATGTCCACGGGGATGCCTCTTCCGTTGTCGGTGACGCTGATGATATCCCCCGGTTCGATCACGACATCCACTCTGTCGCAGTAGCCGGCCAGGGATTCGTCGATCGCGTTGTCCACGATCTCATAAACGAGATGGTGCAGACCGGTGGTCGAGGTGGAACCGATATACATTCCCGGGCGTTTTCTGACCGCCTCAAGGCCCTCGAGCACCTGAATCTGGGATGCGTCGTATTCCTGCGCCGCGTTGTTTTTAACAGTTTCTGCCATTGTTTAACCCTTCGATCCTATTTATAAAGAATTGCCCTCTGCTCGCCGCAGGAGCGTTGATGCGGCGGGCTGGCTGAGATAAACCGTGTCCGGATCCCCTCCGCATACGATGAAAGATTTCGGGATATCCTCCGCCGCATTCACCACGATCCCCCGTTTTTCGGAATTCCGGAGAAACTCTCTCGTGATGTGTGACTGGGAGGTGATATCAAGATCGAATATCCCGATGATATCCTCGGCGCGGATCACCGCGCCCTGTCCTATGTGCATGTACATCCGTGTATCCTGCCGTCCTTTACCATCAGCACCCGGCCGCCGGTCCTCGAGGAGATGTCCGCGTCCTCGCAGCAGCTGATCAGGGTCTGGCCCCCGCCGATGCTGTTGAGCACGAAGGTCTGCCTCTTCTCATCCAGCTCCGAGAGCACATCGTCCAGCAGCAGAACCGGATACTCCCCGGTCTCGGCGAGGAAGATCTCCCGCTCCGCAAGCTTTATGGAAAGAGCCGCCGTCCGTGTCTGTCCCTGGGAAGCGAACATTCTTGCGCTTCTGCCGTTGATGCTGATCTCCAAATCGTCCTTGTGGGCGCCGGTGAGGCACTGTGCGCTGTCTATTTCCGCCTGTCTGTGCTTTTCCTGATGCTCGCAGATGGCGTAGTAGATTTCTTTGACGGATGCGGCGGGATCTTTCACGGTGCTCACGGTCC
>JAIKZT010000199.1 GCA_024682015.1 Clostridia bacterium | reverse complement strand
CCAGCGTGTCATGGCTGAATTCCAGCCACTGCACGTTGTCGCGCGTGACAACGTGCAGAAGACGCTCCCGCTCCAGCGCCCTCCACTCGTCCGGCTTCACGCCATGCTGCTCGACGTCGTCGATCTGCACCTGGTTGCGGTAGCCGTTCGCGTTCAGCAGGGCTGTTTCGAGGTAGTCGCGGGCCGATTCGGAAACGCGCCCCATCGACTCGTTGTAGAAGTTGCCGAGGATGTCGTCCCTGTTGCGCTCGACGAGCTCCAGGGATATCTTCTCCTGTCCGTTTTTCTGCCGCAGGAGGTCGAGCCGCGAGCAGAACAGGGAAAGGAGCGGCGCCTCGATCTTCCCGGTGGAGCCGCCCACGTAGTCGACGATCATCCGGGCGACGGGTTCGTCCAGGACGTCCCGACCACCGTTCAGCACCGCTTCAAGCGCCTTTTCCTTGCTCAACGCGCTGACGGCGATGCGGTTCTGACGGAAGACCGGGTATTCGACCGTGCGCTCTTCGAGGTGGGACAGGAAATCCTCTCTCAGGCAGATAACGACATGCCAGGACTGGTCTTCGGTCGAGAAGCCCAGTCCGTCCTCGGAATCCGCCATGGCGTCCGCGACCGCCTCCGGGACGCTGTTCGAGCACAGGTCCGTCAGCTCGTCGAACCACCCTTCGGACGCCGCCTTGCCCGACCCGAGCGTGAACACCTCCTCGAACTGGTCGATCACGAGAACGGGACGCACGGGCTTCTTGACGGCGTTCACGAATTCATGCCGGTGGAACCATTCCCAGAGCGTCTCGCGCGCCGCCCCGCCTCGTGCCGGACATGTTTCCTTCACCTCCAGCCGCGCCTTCTGCGCCGCCCGCAGACAGCCATCCACGATCTGGACCGCATACGGCTTCGCCCCCTCATCGTGCCCGAGACGCAGGTACACCGGCAGGCATCCGCGCACGCGCAGCCTCGGAAACACGCCGGCGAGCAGGAGAGAGGTCTTGCCCACGCCGGAGGAACCGTAGATCGTGCACAGGGGCTCCGTGGAAATGACGTCCTGGAGCTGGTCGATTTCACGGTCTCTGCCGAAGAAGCGCGCCTGGTCGTCCTCCGTGTAGGAGTTCAGGCCGGGCCAAACAGACTGGTAGACGTTCTCGCTCATAAAGCCTCCTACAGCTGGGCGACCAGGTCGATCAGCCGGTCAATGTCACTTTCCTGCAGCTCCCCGCCGGCGGCGTGTATCCAGTGGACCCTGTTGACCGCGTCCAGGATGCCGTCGCAGGGCTCCACGTCGTCGATGGCGATCGGATGGATGAACGGGATCTTCGGGGAGCTCCTCAGCGCCTGGTCCGCGGCGATGTTCCACTCCTTGCGGAAATAGCGCGGCCCCGTTTCCCGGGCTGTCGTGCGGGACAGGATCGGGAGGAACAGAGAGCTGTTGCGGATGTTGTTCTCGATGAGCTCGTCATAGTCCGCCCCGCTCTCCAGCATGTGCTGGTCGAGCCAGACGGGCAGGCTCAAGGCCTCCAGCCGCCTCTTGACCTTGAGAGCCGCCTCACGGTCCTCGCTCGCATAGCTGATGAAGATGCTGCCCTTCTCAAAGGCGTCGCACTCGGATTCCGGCACCGAAAGAGGCGTGTTGTCCAGCCGCCCGCAGAGTTCATCGACGAATTCGGCGGCGCCGCCCTCGTAGTAGATGTTACCCCGGCAGCGCGACAGGAAACGGTCCAGCTGGGAGTCGGTTCGCGTGTGCGAATCCGCCAGCAGGCTGCTCGCGTCCCAGATGTTCGAGAAAAGCCCCGAGCCCTTGAGCCCGAAAAGGAAAAAGCGGGCCTGCCAGTTTTCGTACCCGCATCCGAGGATCAGCAGGTACTTGTCGGCCAGGTAGGACAGCAGGTTCCGGGGCTTGACCTGCGAATCGAGCCATTCGCACGAAAACAGGAGACGGTCGTCGTCCGACATGGCGTATTCGAAGCAGGGGGCGGCCTTTCCGTAGAGATGATAGACGTAACGCTGCCGTCCCAGGAGCTTTTTGTCCGGCAAGTCGCTTCTCCGCCTGTAGTTCGTGCTGAAGAAATACACGTCGGGGTCTGTCCCCGAAGCCGCCAGCGCCCTGGCAAGAAGGGCGTCCGGCGTCGTCGTCAGGAACAGACGGAAGGCAGTGACCGACGCAAGCCGCCGGAGCGAGGGCTGCGGCTGGTCCTCAAGCTCCTTCAGGACCTTTATCAATCCGGTCCGCGCCATCTTGACCGTGTTGTTCCCCCTCAGGAATCGCGCCAGCAGATCGCTGAGCGTCTCGCCCTCGACCTCAGGCATGTCAAAATGGCACGCGAGGCGTTTTGAGACCGCTTGATAGAAAGGCACGTTGCGCCCGTCTTCCGCTGCAACCAAAAGTTCCGGACCAATCACCGGGACGACGCGCCCCTGCCCGATGTAGTCAAGCAGCATGTCCCAATGGTGCTCCTTGAACTCCGTCAGCCGTTCCGTTTCATTCATCTCTCATCTCCGCAACATTTTCCGATACTGTCAAGGTGCGTTTTCAGCCCGTCACTAGCGTAACTGACAAAGACGCGCGTCATTATCGCGAACCCCCACGATTTTGTCCATTTCACAGACATCTACAGAAGTAATTTCCAACCCCCTCTTTCGTGGCGTTTGCGGTTCAGGCCACCCAGTCTGAAAAACGCCGCACAACGGCAAAAACACGTACAAGAAGTCAGCGGCAAGAGTATAGCAGAACCAGCAGATGCAGACAAGCGGTAAAAAACCCGACGGCCGGTTGTGGGTGGCAACATGTCATCGGGTTATTCCAAAAGCCGTGCGCGCCGTGTCAGGATTCTCTCGGGCCGGGCATCGAGCGGGTTTTCAGTTCCGCAGCTCCATGATGCGACGCTCGCACTCGCTGATCTCCCGCATGATGTCGACGGAACGCATGCTCGCCGTGACCCATCCCGTCCCCTGCGCAGCGGCGGCACGCTCATTGCCCCGAGCTTCTTCAAGCTCCATGCGGAGCTTCCAGATCCGGCTCTGCAGCAGGGCGATTTCCGCGCTGTTGTCCGGCTTCTGCACCACAGGGAGAGGGATCGGCAGGGGAGCGGCCACCGGGGAAGGAGCTGCCGCGCCGTCCGGACTTCCCGGCTGCGCCGCGCCCCCCCCGCACGGCCCCATCGCGAAATCGGCCTCGTCCGCCTGCTTGGTCGTAGGCGAACCTTCTCTAGAAGGCCCTGAGGCTTTATGGCTTTTCGCGCCCATTTTCTCCAGCGCCCTGACAAACCGCCTGTGGAGCATCTGATGGGACCCCGCCTGCGGGCGTTCCTGCAGGCACCAGTCCATGATCGTCATCCCGTCGACATCCTCCTTGTTGATGTCAAAGTCCTTCTTCAGCATTTCGGACAACAGGTACGCGCTCTTGAGCCGTGCCGCGTCCCAGATCGCCGTGCGCTCGTCGTTGTCCGGCTTCTTGTAGAAAGCGGCGCCATGCTCAAGGAGAATCTTCGCGATGGCGTCTGCCTTGTCCATCGTCGTCGAATCCAACGGCATATACGCGTCGAAGAGGGCGCAGAGATACGGACGCCTGCAATTCCAGGGCCCCGACAGGTTCGATATCCCATAGAATGAACAAGGCACGTAGTCAGACACCTCGATGAACACGTTCGGGTTGGCTCCCCGCTTCAGCAGTGCCGTGACCATTGACTCGTTCCGCATCCGCGCCGCGACCATCAAGGGAGTGCCAAGTACGTTGCAGGCATTGTAGAAGTTGTAGGGTGCCTGCCTCGGGGCCGGTTTTATCAGCTTGTAGTGATAACCTTTGGGCGTCATGGCGGCGAGACATTCAAGCGTCCTGCCGCCCGTCTTCTCATACGAAAAGGTCTTGTCCGAAGTCACCCAATGCATATCGCCATTGCTGAGCGCAAGCACGTCGTTGATCGATCCCCCGTTTTCGGAGATCAGCGAGTCCACCCTCTCGATACTTCCTTCGCGGATGGCCTTCTC
>JAIKZT010000165.1 GCA_024682015.1 Clostridia bacterium | reverse complement strand
TCAAAGTGCAGCGCGCCGAGGGAGAACAGGTCCAGCGGCCGAATGAGGCCGTCCCCTTCCACGCCGTAAGGCGCCGTCAGCTCCAGGCGCTTCGGCCAGGACAGCGCGTAGGCGATGGGCACGCGCATGTCGGGGTTGCCCATCTGGGCCATCACCGAACCGTCTTCGAACTCCACGGCGGAATGCACGATGCTTTCGGGATGCACGTGGACTTCGATCCGCTCCGGCGGGAGGCCGAACAGCCAACTGGCTTCGATCACCTCCAGCCCCTTGTTCATCATGGTAGCCGAATCGATCGTGATCTTCGCGCCCATGGTCCAGCGCGGGTGCTTTAAAGCCTGCTGGCGGGTCACCTGCCGCATCTGCTCGGCGGTAAATCCGCGGAACGGCCCGCCGGACGCGGTCAGCAGGATGCGCCGCACCGGGTTGCCCTCGTTTCCCTGCAGGCATTGGAAAATGGCCGAATGCTCGCTGTCGACGGGAAGCATCTTCACGCCGCTTTTCCGGACGGCCTTCATGATGAGAGCGCCGCCCGCGACCAGCGTTTCCTTGTTGGCAAAGGCGATGTCCTTGCCGGCGCGGATGGCTTCGTAAGTGGGGCGAAGGCCCATCATGCCTAAAAGCGCGTTCACGACGGTCTTGGCGTCGCTTCCCGCGGCTGCCTCGGCAAGCCCTTCGGGCCCATGCAGAAAGCGCACGCCGGGAAACTCCGCGGCGAGCCTTTCCGCGTCCTCTTTATTCTTACAAACAGCAAGAGCAGGCTTAAACTCGTTAAGCTGCTCCCTGAATAGCTGCGTATTATTGCCGCAGGTCAGCGCGGACACGGAAAACAGGTCCGGATGTGATCGGACAACGTCCAGACTCTGCCTGCCAATGGATCCCGTTGAGCCTAAGATGGCTATCTTTTTCATGCGCTTTTACCTGTTGATGAACAGCACGACGTAATAATAGATGAACGGCGCGGTGAGCACGACCGAATCGAAGCGGTCCAGGATGCCGCCGTGCCCCGGGATGAGGTTGCCGTAGTCCTTGATGCCCATCTTGCGCTTGAAGGCGCTGGCGATGAGGTCGCCGCACTGGGCGAAGAATGACCCGAGGAATCCCATGACGAATCCGCCGGCGATGTGCTGCGGACAGACGATCGCGACGAAGATCGCCGAGATGATCGTGCTGCCCAGGATGCCTCCCAGAGATCCCTCCACCGTCTTCTTCGGGCTGATGTCCGGGCACAGCTTGTGCTTGCCCAGATAGACGCCCGCGAAATACGCAAAGATGTCCGTGCCGAAGGCCGTGATAAACACGAGCCATACGAGCGAAGCATTCTCCTGCAGGTTGTCCAGCAGCGCCACGTGCACGTAGAAGAACGGCAAGTAGATGACGCCTATGATCGTGAGGAGCCCGTCGATGATGTCGTGCTTTTTCAGGAACAGCCCCAGCGCGAGGCCTCCGACCGTCGTGATGAACAGCCAGAGCAGCAGGCTTTCGGACAGTTTGCCGGCGTCCTCGCCCACGAACAGCCACACGTAGATGATACCGAACAGCATGGCCGCAAACGCGTAGCCCGCCGGCCTTACCGGATGCATGCCCATGTGTCCGAATCCCTTGTAGAACTCGTACATGGCGATGAAGCTGACGGCGGCAATGCCGATGAACAGCGGTATGCCGCCCAGCACGACGAGCACGAGCAGAGGCAGCATGATGAGAGACGATATGATCCTTGTCTTCATTTGATGCCTCCAAACCGCCTTTCCCGTGCGCCGTAGCTTTCGATGGCTTCGTTCAGTTTTGCGGGCGTGAAGTCCGGCCAATACGTATCCGTTACGTACAGCTCGCTGTAAGCGCTCTGCCACGTCAGGAAATTGGACAGGCGCATCTCGCCTCCGGTCCGGATGATGAGGTCCGGATCGGGCAGACCTGCCGTATAGAGTTCCCTGGCGAAATCTTCTTCCGTAAGGCTTGCCGGGTCAAGCTCGCCGGCGGCCGCCTTTTCGGCGATCGCTTTAACGGCGCGCAGGATCTCCGCTCTGCCGCCGTAATTGATGGCGATGTTGAACTGCAGCCCCGTGTTGTCCGCCGTGGACGTCTGCGCTTCCTGCGCGGCCCTGCGGGCATCTTCGGGCAGCGCGGACACGTCGCCGAGCAGCCGGATCCGCACGTTGTTCGCCTGCAGTTCCTTCAGTTCCCGGGCCACGTACGCCACGAGCAGCTTAAATATCCCGGACACCTCGTCCGCGGGACGCTTCCAGTTTTCCGTGGAAAAGGCATAGACCGTCAGGCAGCCGACGCCTAGATCGCTGCAGGCGCGCACGATCTCCCGCAGGGATTCCATCCCTGCCTTGTGACCCTGCACGCGGATCTGACCTCTCTGCTTTGCCCAGCGGCCGTTGCCATCCATGATGATGGCGATATGCTGAGGAATGGCCATCAGATCTCCATCAGTTCCTTTTCCTTGCCGGAAACGATGCTGTCGATGTCCTTCATGCACTTATCCGTCATCTTCTGGATCTCGTCCTGCTCGTCCTTCACGTCGTCTTCGGTGAGCTCGCCGGCTTTCTCCAGTTTCTTGATCGCTTCGTTCGCTTCCCTTCTGCTGTTGCGGACCGCGACTTTGCTCTCCTCGCCCATCTTCTTGATGAGCTTCGTGAGCTCCTTTCTGCGCTCTTCCGTAACGGCGGGGATGACGAGGCGGATGTTCTTGCCGTCGTTGGAGGGGTTGATGCCCAGGTTCGACGTAAGGATCGCCTTCTCGATCGCCTTGACGCTGGACGGGTCAAACGGCGTGATCATCAGCGTTCTCGGATCGGGAACGGAGATGTTCGACAGGTTCTTGACCGGCGTAGGGCTGCCGTAGTAGTCCACGACGATCTGGTCGAGCAGCGCGGCGTTGGCGCGGCCGGCGCGCACGGTGTTCAGATCCTGCTTGAGGACGCTGATGGTCTTATCCATATGCTCCTGATAATTCTCTGTAGTCTTGCTCATAGTCTCCTCCTATTCGATGATCGTGCCGATCTCCTCGCCCGTGACGGCCCGGAAGATGCCGTTTTCCTCCGCCAGACCGAACACGTGGATCTTGATCTTGTTGTCTCTGCAAAGGCTTGCCGCCGTCGAATCCATGACCTTCAGGTCGTCTTCTAGCACCTGCTGGTGCGTGAGCCGGCTATAGCGCTTCGCGTTCGGATTCTTCTCGGGATCGCTGTCGTAGACTGCGTCCACCTTCTTGGCCAGCAGGATGACCTCCGCGTCCATTTCCGCCGCCCGCAGCGCCGCCGTGGTGTCGGTGGAGAAGAATGGAGAGCCGATGCCCGCCGCGAAGATGACGACGTAGCCGTTCTCCAGTTCGCTCAGCGCGCGGCGCCGGATGTAGGGCTCCGCGATCTCCCGCATCTCGATGGCCGTCTGGACTCTGGTCGGAACGCCCTGCCGTTCAAAAGCGTCCTGCAGGGCCAGCGCGTTGATGCACGTAGCCAGCATGCCCATGTAGTCGGCCGTGGCTCTGTCCATGTCACCGCTCGTGCGGCCTCTCCAGAAGTTGCCTCCGCCCACGACGATAGCGACCTGTACACCGAGTTCCGTCAGCTGTTTTACGTCTTTGGCGACGCTTGCCAGCATGGCGTCATCCAGCCCGGTATGGGCTGACCCCGCCAGGGCTTCGCCGCTGATTTTCAGGATAACTCGTTTATACTTCGGTTCCATAAAAACTCCTCGTTTCAACTTGATTTTACCCTAACGTACAGTATAACATAGACCGTGTATGATTTCTATAAAAAAACAGTCTGAGTCAGGGGACGTTTCTCCTGACTCTTGCACCCGAAACCGAAAGGATAACCATGTCGGACAATACGAACATCGTTCTCCGTAAGAGCCTTCCCGCCCGCGGGGAATGCACGGAAACGGAATATAAAGTATTTGAGTTTTTGGAAAGCACCGGCGCGGACTACACCTGGGTCGCTCACGACACGAAATTCGCCGTCTCGGAATATGAAGACGTGTGCCGCGCGCTGGACATCAAGATCATCCGCAACATCTTCCTGGAGAACAAAAAAGGCCAGCTGTTCCTGCTGATGATCCATGCGGACAAGAAGTTCGTCACCAAGGACGTCAGCCACAAGGTCGGGTCATCCCGCCTGCAGTTCGCCTCCGCTGAAAAGCTCATGGACGCCCTGCAGGAAGAGCCCGGCGGCGTGTCCAATCTGGGCCTCATCTTCGATGCGGAAAACAAAGTCCAGCTCATCGTGGACAGAGACCTGCTCGACGCGCCTTACCTGGGCATGGTCCCCGCGAGCCGCACGAAATCCCTGCGGATGACACCCGCGGACTGGCTCGAAAAAGTCGTGCCCGCCATGCACCACGACCCGCTCATCATAGACATCGACTGAGACATGGGGACGGTTCCTTGTCCCATTTTTAACCTGGGCGGACTGATCCGTCGAAGCTCCGAAAGCATCATTACAGCCTGTAACGGTCGAAGAATCTCCTTTTCGCTTCATCGCGGAAACCGCGGCTGATCGGTACGCGCGTGCCATCCCGCAGTACGAATTCCTCGTGATCGAGCTCATGGATCTGGCTGAAATTCACCCAGTAACCCTGATGGCAACGTAAAAAATTTTCTGTCAATCCGTCCGGGATGAGCCCGGCCGGATTTTCTGCGGCATAATGTGGTCCGTCCACACA
>JAIKZT010000155.1 GCA_024682015.1 Clostridia bacterium | reverse complement strand
GACCGGTCGCGCGGTTTCGCCGCACAGTATGCCCGCGTCGCGAAGCGGCTCGGCTGCGTCTTCTTCGACGCGGCTCCCGTGGCGCCGCCCAGCGAACTCGACAGCCTGCACTTGATGCCCGAGGCTCACAGAGCTTTGGCGGAGGCGCTGGCAAAGGTGGTAACGGGGCTGTAAAACGGAAAATATGCGCGGATGCATATTTTTAAGCGCAAAAATGTGCAGGCATGCATATTTTTTGTTCTTTGCGGAGGAAATGTATGCGTCATTCGGACATCAGCGTGATACTGAATACGTACACGCATTTGGGTGTAGAAGATGCCAAGGATGAACTAAAACGCTTGGAAAAAGCTGAAGGTGCTGGCCAGGAACGCGGGAAGATACGTAGGTTGAAATGTTGATAAAACGCCTTTTTAGGGGTAGCTTTCCACAGATTTTATCAACATTTTATCAACATTGGAGTCCAAGATATGCAAAGAAATGCCGACTTATGCGGACTTCAGTGTTATTCCCCGGAAAGCGAAATCCTTGAAAAATCAAGGCATTTCGGCGCATAAGTTGGCATAAGTGAGTATGACGAAGGTACTTTTCATCTGCCACGGCAACATCTGCCGGTCGACGATGGCGCAGTACGTCTTTCTCGATTTGGTCCGGCGGGCCGGGCGGGAGAGCGAGTTCGAGATCGATTCCGCTGCCACGAGCCGCGAGGAGATCGGCAACGGCGTTGACCCGCGCACCCGCAGAAGGCTTACGCAGGAAGGGATCTGGTGCGGTCACCACCGGGCGAGGCAGGTCACGCGCGCGGACTACGACCGCTGGGATTGGCTCATTGCGATGGATGCGGAAAACCTATGGGGCCTGCGTCGGATCATCCCCGAGGACCCGCAGGGCAAGGTGCGGCTGCTGCTGGATTGGACGGAGGAGCCGCGCGACATCGCGGACCCCTGGTACACGGGCAATTTCGACGCGGCCTACCGGGACATTCGCAAAGGATGCGAGACGCTGCTGTCGGCGCTTACCGGGGAAGTTCTATGAGGGGACGGATGGAATCATATCAAGCAGCAGGGATGACATCAGACCCGCTCATTAGTATAATAGTTCCTGAAAACACCTCAGGAGGCTCCCGATGAAACCAAAAAGACCGACGATTGCGCTGATGTACGACTTCGACAAAACTCTTTGCACGAAGGACATGCAGGAATACACGTTCATCCCCAACGTGGGCATGGACGCGAAAGCCTTCTGGTCCGAAGCGTCCGCACTGGCCAAGGATAACGGCATGGATGGCATCCTCGCCTACATGCTCCTGATGATCCGTAAGGCTCAGGCGGCCGACAAGCCCATCACGCGGCAGTCGTTCGTGTCCATGGGCAAGGGCATCGAGCTGTTCCCGGGCGTCGAGGGCTGGTTTGAGCGGGTCAATGCCTTTGGGCGCGAACAGGGCGTAAAGGTGGAGCACTACATCATTTCGTCGGGGCTGGGAGAGATCATCGAAGGGTCATCCATCTACCGAAGCTTTACGCGGGTGTTCGCCTGCGAGTTCTTTTACGACGCGAGCGGCGTGGCGTGCTGGCCGAAGAACGTCGTGAACTACACGACGAAGACGCAGTTCCTGTTCCGGATCAACAAGGGCGTGCTCGACCTCGCCGAGGACGAGGCGCTGAACCGCTATACGCCCGAGGACGACCGCCCCGTGCCGTTCCGCAACATGATCTACATCGGCGACGGCCTTACGGATGTGCCCTGCATGAAACTCGTCAAGGCCAACGGCGGTTACTCCATCGCGGTCTACCGGCCGCGCAGCAAGAGCACGGGCCAGTCGCTGCTGCAGGATGACCGCGTCAATTTCGCCCTGCCGGCGGACTATTCCGAAGGCGGCAGCCTGGAGCAGACGGTGCAGGGCATCATCCGCAAGATGGCCGCCGAAGATGCCCTGGTGCGCCAGGAGAGAAAGCAGCTGGCATGCGCGAAGAAGTGATGCTAACAATCGTGGATTTCTCCGCATTTGAATCTCAAAGCCCCTGACCCTGAACAAGAGGTGGATGGAAGTTCGCTCAGACAGATTTAGCGGGCGAAAACACGCATGACTGATTTCCTAAAACAATTAAATCCTTTGCTTGGCAGCTCCTCTGCCTGCATCTTCGACTTCGACGGCACGCTCGCGGACACCGAGGGCTTCCACTATGAAACCTACCGAAAGCTGCTGCGCGAGCAATACGGCTTCGAGATCGACTGGCCGCACTGGCTGCACTACATCGGCCGCACCGACCCGGCTTTCCACCGCATGATGGAAGCCGATTTCGGCGTGCAGATCGACTCTCCGTCGCTGATGGAGGTCTATTTTCGCACGCTTTGCGCAGAGCAGCCTGCCGCGGTGGCGCCGTACTCCTGGGTGCGGCCGCTGCTTTCGGAGCTGAGCAGCCGGGGCATCGTTCCCTGCGTCCTGTCGTCCGGCAACCTCGGCGTGATCCGTACATGCCTTGCCTTCTGGGATCTGGACGGCTTTTTCGATCCGCGCAACGTCATCAGCGTATCTGCGGGTGATTTCACCAAAGCGGACGTCTTTGCGGAGCCCGCTCGGTACATCGCGGGGTTTTCAGGCGGGCCATCCGACCTTTTGCTTTTTGAGGATTCCATTCACACCATCCAAACCGCGCGGTCCCTCGGCGTTTGCCGCGTAGCCGGCATCGCGCACGCGTATAACCGCGGGATAGAGGCGTGGTGCGAGGCACTGATATAGAGAGGTATGTAGCATGTCCATGAACAAACTCAGAGATCTGTACGCTGCGGGCAAGCCTGCCATCGGCACATTCTTCAGCGCGGGAAACGCATCCATGATGGAGTGCCTCGGCTATGCCGGTTTGGACTTCGTCGTGATCGATACGGAGCACGGGCCCTTCGACACGGAGACCATGATGGACCTTGTCCGCGCTGCGGAATCCGTCGGACTCGTCCCCATCGTCCGCATCGCGGACGTCTCTCACAAGGAGATCCAGCGGGCAGCGGACTGCGGGGCGCAGGGCATCATCGTTCCGTGCCTGCGATCCTTCGAGGACTTCGAAAAGGCGGTTGACCTCGCGAAGTATGCTCCGCTCGGGCATCGCGGATTCATCAAAGGCCGCGGCGCCGGTTTCGGCTTCGCCTCGTGGACCGAAGGGCCGCTGGAGAGCTATTACGAGAAGAGCAACGACAAGCTGATGGTGATCCCTCAGTGCGAAACAGCTGAGGCTCTGGAGGAGATCGAACGCATCGCTGCGATCGAAGGCCTGGACGGCATCTTTATCGGGCCGTACGATCTGTCGACTGCCATGGGCATCCCCGGGCAGTTCGGCGCGCCTGTTTTTCTTGCGGCGGAGGAGCGGATCAAGCGTGCCTGCGAAGCGGCCGGAATCCCCTGCTACATCCTGTCCATGTCGGTCGAGGAAGGCGCCTCTCTGCTGAACGCAGGATACGCAGGGGTTGCGCATGATCTGGACTTTGACGTGTTTACGAAGGCATACCGGGAGATCGTCTCCGGGATCCGCGGGCAACTGAAGAATCCAAAGGTATGATGGGTCTCCTGATGGCCTTGGAAACCCAAAAACAAGCCGAATAAGAACTGAAAACCGGCCGGAAGGACAACTATGCCTTCCGGCCGGCTTTTCTGCGAAAACGAGCGATTTTGACGGGGCTACATGTTTACAACGTTCTCAGCTCGACCTTCCAAAAAGGCCTGAATGCTGCGGACTGTAACATCCATGATTCTCTGGCGGCTCTCCTTGGGCTGCTTATGTAGGCTGCTATGAGGCTGCGAAAATGTTCATGGAGAACAAGGACTACAGCAGCTGCGGAAAATACGTTTACAACGAAGCCGAATTCAACAAGTACATCCACGCCGAAGAGTTCTTTGAGAAGATCAAAAAATATGGCGCGGAATAACCGATGATAAGACTACTTCTCAAATAGCATTTTTTCCTCAAAACAAGAGACCATGCGACGCGGCATGGTCTCTTGTTTTATACCTGTTTGAACAGTATAATAAAATAGTTAAGGTTTCTGAACCTGTCGAAGGGGTCAGATGGACTGTTTTATCACACACTTTATCAAATTTACGAATTGATCGCGGAAGGTCTGCCCCGGCGCCCGAACGCGATCGATGCTGAAAACGCCATGGAAGAAAAGAACAACAGACAATTCGACGCGGAGAAGGACTGGGACGATTTAAGCTTCACGAAGATCTACGGCGAACAGTTCAAGGCTGCGCAGGAGGCCGGAACCATCCCGGCTCCGGCTGGCTGGCCTTCCGAAGAGGAGACGGGTCAGCCGGCGGAGAGGACGTCCATTTCGGGCCAGCTGCCGGACAAGGGCAGTTTCGGCGCGCCGAAGAGCGGCGGCAAGCCTGCCCGGCCCTACGAGCAGGACATTCTGGAACTGCAGCAGGCGCGCGACGACGTGCTGACCGGCCGCAGCGCGCGCAGGGAGACCGAGCGCAAGAAGCAGAGGCGGGGCCTTGGTGTCCGCCGGTTTCTGCTGGTCCTCTTTACGACGCTGCTGGCTGTCGTAGCCGCCCTCCTCATCATCATCCTCGGCATCGTCCGGGGACCGTCACCGTCTGCCCGCAGCACGTTCGTCACGACCGTGCTCGAATCCGGCAACCTGAAGTTCCTCGCGAGCCTGTTCCTGTCCGCGGACGAGATCAACGAGATCGTCGCGCAGAACTCCATGCAGCAGATGGACGTGCAGGTCAACGAAGATCTGATCGAAACGGGCGAGGAAACCGAGGGCAATTTCGATGAAAACGGCATAGAGCTCGTATCCATCGCGGGGCGGAGCTTTACGGCGACGCTCATGATCGTGGCTGACCCCTCGAAAGTCTTCGTGGGCACCACTTACCCCTGGGGCGAGTACGGCAAGGAGCTGGGCGAGCTCACGAACATGCACGGGGCGATCGGAGGGGTCAACGGCGGGCTGTACGCCGCGGACATGAACCGGGGCGGCAGGCCCTACGGCGTGTGCGTGTCGAACGGCGAGGTGCTGCTGAGTGACCCGAGCGGCTGGGCCGGCCTTTACATGATCGGTCTCGACGAGAAGAACATCCTGCGCATCGAGAGCATCGCGGGCTGGACGTCCGCGCAGTTCAAATCCTACGTAGCCGAGCAGGGCATCCGCGACGCGGTGGCGTTCCAGGACGAGGCGTCCGATTCGAACAACCACTTTGTGCCGCTCGTGATCAACGGCGAGCCGCGGCAGCTGAACGGCGCGGGTTCGGGCGCGAATACCCCGAACGTCATCGGGCCGCGCGCGGTTGGCGCGATCCTGCTGCTCGTCATGGACGGGTGGGGGTCGGCGGGTCCAATCGGGGCGACAGCGCAGGACTTGCTCAACCTCATGCTGGA
>JAIKZT010000132.1 GCA_024682015.1 Clostridia bacterium | reverse complement strand
TCCCGCAGCCCGTCGCCCACCATGTTGAACGCCAGGATCGTGATCATGATGCAAAGCCCCGGGAACAGGGTCAGATAGGACGAGTTCAGCAGATAATCTCTTCCGCCCGACAGCATGGCGCCCCATTCCGGATCGGGGGGCTGCACGCCCAGGCCCAGGAAGCTGAGGGAGGAAGCCGCCAGAACGCCGCTGGCGACCCGGAGGCTGAACTGCACGATCAGGACGGCCACGCAGTTGGGCAGCACGTGGTAGCGTATGATCTGCCAGTTGCTGGCGCCCATGGCTTTGCCGGCCTCGATGTACTCGTTGCCTTTGATGGTCAGAACCGCGCCGCGGATGATCTTCGCCTGCCCGGCAAAGGTCCCCAGGCCGATCGCCAGCATCAGGTTGAACAGGCTCGTACCGAAGGCCGCAGTCAGGGTGATGGCCAGCAGGAAGTTCGGGATGCCTTCGAAGATCTCGCAGACGCGCATGATGACCATCTCGACCCAGCCGCCGTAAAAGCCCGCGACGGACCCCAGCACGATGCCTATGCCCATGGCAAAGCACACGGACAGAACGCCGATCAGCAGCGACATGCGGGACGCATAGATGATGCGCGACAGCACGTCCCGCCCCAGTTCGTCCGTTCCCAGCCAGTGCTCGGCGCTGGGAGGCTTCAGGCGGTTGGCCACGTCAGGGCGGATCACGTCGTTTTCGTAATCCACGAGCACATCCGCGAAAATCGCGAAGAAGACGAGGATCGCCACGAGAAACAGCCCGATGACGGCGTTCTTGTTACGCAGCAGGCGGTTTAGGATGTCTCTGCCCTTGCTGATGTTCTTTCTTCCGGTCGAAGGCGCGTCGTTCTTCTTTCTCATGCCTTGCCTCCTTCCGTCTTTTTCATGCGGATGCGGCTGCCGGAAAGGCGGATGCGGGGATCGACGATCGCATAGATGATGTCCATCACCATGTTGCATATGCTGATGATGATCGCCGTCATGATGAGGCAGCCGATCGCCAGAGGCCTGTCGTTGCGGTGGATCGCGTCGATGGTGAGCCGGCCGATGCCCGGCCAGGAAAAGACGACCTCCGTCGTTGCGGCGCCCGCCAGCTGCAGGCCGAAGTCCGTGCAGATGATGGTCACGATGGGTATGAGCGCGTTGCGAAGCGCATGGCGGGTGATCACCTTTCTGCTGCCCACGCCCTTCGCCCGGGCCGTGCGGATGTAGTCCTGGCGCACGACTTCCAGCATGGAAGAGCGGGTCATGCGGGTGATGGCCGCCGTCAGCCCCGTGCCGATCGTGATGGCCGGCAGGATGACGCTCCCCGGCGCTGTCGCGCCTCCCGAAGGCAGCCATCCCAGATGCAGGGCGAACAGCAGGATCAGCAGCAGGCCCAGCCAGAAGTTCGGGATGGACAGGCCAGCCAGCGCACCGATCATGCCGATGTTATCGATGAGAGAATACTGTTTGACGGCGGATATGATGCCTATCGGCAGCGATATGATGATCGCCACCAGCATGGAATAAACGGTCAGACGGAATGTGTTGGGGAACCGCATCATGTATTCCTCAAACACCGGCCGCTTCGAGGAATAGGAAACGCCCAGATCGCCGTGAAGGAGATTTCGCATGTACTGGCCGTACTGCACGATGACGGGGTCGTCCAGGCCGAGTTCCGCCCGCAGGGCTTCCACAGCCTCCGGCTTGGCGTCGGTCCCCAGCAGGGTCACCGCCGGATCGCCCGGCGCCATGGCCATGATGAAAAAGACCAGCGCGGATACGCCTATGATGACCGGGATCAGCAGTACCGCGCGCCGAATGATGTAACGAATCATAAGCACTCCTTTTGTACATGGTGACGGAAGAAAACAAAGTCCTGCGGGAAGGAGGCGGCGCGGAATGTCCTTCCGCACCGCCATGGGTTTCCCTTGCCTTATGAAAAGGCTCTTATTTCCGTCTTACTTGCTGTAATAAGCAGTGCGGTAATCGTGGCAGCCTTCATTGTTCGCAGACACGTCGTGCAGATTCTTGCTGGTTCCAAGGAAGATCGTCGGGGAGTAGAGCGGAATGATGGGCGCTTCATCGTGGATCATCTCCTGAAGCTCGCGGTAGATGCCGTTTCTGGCTTCCAGATCCATGGTGACGATGCTTTCCGCATACAGCGCGTCGTAGTCCGCGTTGCTGTACTTGTAGTAATTCGCCTTGTTGTCCGAGGAGAGGATGCAGACGTAGCTGTCGGTGGAGCTGGCGCTTCTGGAACCGACCAGGAAGTCGTAGTTTCCGTTCTTCCGGTTGTCCGCAAAGGTGGAAGACTCGATGGCGTCGATCTTCACGTTGATGCCGATGTCCGCCAGGTTGGCCTGGATGAGCTGGACCGTCAGGTCGTTCGCGCCGGAGGAGACCATCAGCGTGCAGTCGAAGCCGTTTGGATAACCGGCTTCAGCCAACAGCTGCTTGGCTTTCTCCACGTTATGTTCGTAATCGTCGAATCCGTCGTAATAGCCCATGCGTCCAAGGCCGCAGAAGGTCTTCATCGTAACGCCCTGCCCCTCGAGCTGCGCGGCGACGATCGCGTCCTTGTCGATGGCGCACGCGATGGCCTGGCGCACCAGCTTATTGCTGAAATACTGGTTGGAGCAGTTGAATGCGACGTGATGGACGGCGATGGACGAAACGCTGAGCACGTTCAGGCTGCTGTCGTTCACGGCGTTGGGAACGGCCGTGGCGTCGATGGACGCTGCGACGACTTCGCCGGTCTGCAGCGCGACCAGTCTGGAGTTGGCTTCGGGAATGATGCGGAAGACGATCCGCTTCGTGCCGGACTGCTGGCCCCAGTAATCGTCAAAGGCTTCCACGGTGATGTGATCGCCGGAGATCCATTCGACGAACTTGTACGGTCCCGTTCCGATGGGTTCGAGGGACAGCTGATCGCCGCTGTCCTTCTTGACGACGCAGCAGTCGCCCGTCCACTGCTTGTCCAGGAAGACGGAATTCGGCGCCTGCATGACGACCTTTACGGTGTGGGCATCCACGACTTCCACATGGTCGACGCCCGGATAGTTGCCGGTGCCCAGTTCGATGCCGCGGTCGATGGTGTACTTTACGTCTTCCGCGGTAAAGTCGGAACCGTCGTGCCATTTGACCCCTTCTCTGAGCTTAAAGGTGTATTCCATGCCGTCGTCGCTGACGTCCCAGGACGTCGCCAGTTCGGGCACGTATTCACCGGTGGCCTCGTCGAAGCGGATCAGGCGCTCGTAGATGGTCCAGTAGAAATGATAAGCGGCTACCTGCCAGCACTTCATCGGGTCAAGCGCCTGCACGTCGTTCGTGATGGCGATCGTGATCTCCTCCTCGATCTTGCCGGGCTCCGCCGCGGGCTCTCCGGTTTCACCTGTCTGAACGGGCGCCTCGGTCTGAGGCTTGCTCGTGCAGCCTGCCAGCGCCGTCAGAAACATCGCAAAGACGAGCGTAAGAGCCAATGCTTTGATGAGCTTCTTTCCTTTCATCGCAATTGTTCCTCCTAACAAAAGATGCACAGTAACTTACGCTCATTCAAAA
>JAIKZT010000124.1 GCA_024682015.1 Clostridia bacterium | reverse complement strand
GTGCCGCTCATCCGCAAGGTGGGCAAGGCGCCTCAGGTCGACACGTCCTGCCTGAAGGGTTACTTTGACCCGGCCGAGCAGGAGAAGTTCGCCTACTGGCTGATGCGGACCATGTCGCTGGATGAGGATCACATCGGCCTGTCTTCGACGGAGCATCCGTTCACGACGAGCTTCGGATCGCACCACGATGTGCGGATCACGACGCATTATTACCCGGAGAACGTGTCGTTCTCGATGTATTCCGTCATCCACGAGGGCGGCCACGCGCTGTACGACTCGGGCTCGGCAGACGATCTCGCGTATACCGCGCTCGATGGCGGCGTTTCCATGGGCATCCACGAGAGCCAGAGCCGCTTCTACGAGAACATCCTCGGCAGGAGCAGGGCGTTCTGCGGCTACCTGCTGCCCGTGATGAAGGCGCTGTTCCCGCAGATGGCCGGCGCGACGGAGGACGAGTTCTTCAAGGCGATCAACGTCGTGGAGCCGTCCCTCATCCGCACGGAGGCCGACGAGGTCACGTACTGCCTGCACGTGATGATCCGCTACGAGCTCGAAAAGCGCGTGATGGCGGGCGAACTCGCGGTGCACGACCTGCCTGCCGAGTGGAACAAACTATACAAGAAGTATCTGGGCATTACCGTGCCCGACGACAAGCACGGCGTACTCCAGGATTCGCACTGGAGCGGCGGCATGGTGGGCTACTTCCCCAGCTACGCGCTCGGCAGCGCCTACGGCGCACAGATCCTGCGCCGCATGAAGAAGGATCTGGACGTGGACGCGCTCCTGAGCTGCGGCAACTTCAAGCCCATCAACGAGTGGCTGCGCGAAAAGCTCTGGCAGTACGGCCGCCTGTACACGCCCGCGCAGGCGCTCAACAACGTGCTGGGCGAGCCCTTTGACCCGTCCGTCTACCTGGATTATCTGGAAAGCAAGTGCAAAGCCGTCTACGGCATCTGATCCGATGTGAGTCAGGGGACGTTTCTCCTGACTCAGCCATTCGTGGGACAAGGAACCGTCCCCATGTCTCATTTTGGGACAAGGAACCGTCCCCATGTCTCAAAAAGAAAGGGTACCTATGAAATTTTCTGAAATGCCATACTCCCGGCCGGATGCCGAGGAGATCAAGAAACAGATCGCGGGTTTCACCGAAAGGCTGAAGAACGCGAAGGATTACAACGAGGCCAAGGCCGTGTTTTTGGAAAATGAGCAGCTGGGGGGTCACATAGGCACTCTGGCGCAGCTCGTCTCCATCCGCCACTCCATCGACACGCGCGACGCGTTCTACGAAGCGGAGCAGAAGTGGTGGAACCAGCTGATGCCCGAACTGCAGGAATACAACCAGGCCTGGATGGCCGAGATGCTGAAGAGCCGCTTCCGCCCGCAGTTTGCCGAAGAGTACGGCGAGCTGATGTTCATCAACGGCGACATGGCTCTGAAGACGTTCAGCCCCGAGATCATCCCGATGCTGCAGGCCGAAAACGACGAGTCGGACGCCTACGAGAAACTGCTGGCCTCTGCGCAGATCCCCTTCGAGGGGGGCACGTACACGCTGTCGCAGCTCACCCCGTTCAAGAGCGACGCCGACGACGCGCGGCGCCTGGCGGCCTGGAAAGCAGAGGGACAGTGGTACAAGGACAACCAGGAAGCGCTCGACGCGCACTACGACAAGCTGGTCCACCTGCGTGACGAGATGGGCAAGAAGCTCGGCTACGAGGGCTACACGACGCTGGGTTACTACCGCATGAGCCGCAACTGCTACACGAAGGAAGACGTCGAAAAGTTCCGCGCCGCGGTGCGCAAGTACATCGTGCCCCTGGCGGATCTCACGTATCGCCAGCAGGCGGAGCGCCTGGGCAAGTCCTATCCGATGGACTACGCGGACAACGCGCTGGCCTTCCGGTCCGGCAACCCCAAGCCCTTCGGCACGCCCGAACAGATCCTCGCCCACGGTCTGAAGTTCTACAGCGAACTGTCTCCTGAAACGAAGGAATTCTTCACCACGATGATGGACGGCGAGCTGCTCGACGTGCTGTCCAAGCCCGGCAAGCGGGGCGGCGGGTACTGCACGGAACTGCCCGATTACAAGTGCCCGTTCATCTTCGCAAACTTCAACGGAACGCAGCACGACGTGGAAGTGGTCACCCACGAGGCAGGCCACGCGTTCGAGGTGTGGACGAACCGAAACCGCCTGCCCATCGACTATCACTGGCCCTCCATGGAGGCCTGCGAGGTCCACTCCATGTCCATGGAGTTCTTCGCCTGGCCCTGGGAAGAGGGCTTCTTCGGCGAAGACACGCGCAAGTTCTACTACAGCCACCTGGCGGGCGCGCTGCAGTTCATCCCCTATGGCACGCTCGTTGACCACTTCCAGCACGAGGTGTACGCGCATCCGGACATGACCCCGGCCGAGCGCCACGCCTGCTGGAAACAGCTGCAGCAGATCTACATGCCCTGGGTGAAGCTCGACGGCGGCATCCCGTTCTACGGCGAAGGCATGGCCTGGCAGCGCCAGCACCACATCTACTCCAGCCCGTTCTATTACATCGACTACTGCCTGGCGCAGACGGTCGCGCTGGAATTCTGGGCGCTCATCCAGAAGGACTTCAAGGCTGCCTGGAAGAAGTACATGGACTACACCGTGCAGGGCGGCAGCGACACGTTTACGAACATGCTGCAGAAGGCCGGCCTGGACACGCCTTTCGACGAGAAGTGCCTGCGCGAGGCATCCGAGGCGGCAAAGGCCTGGCTGGACGCGTTTGATTTGAGCGGTATTGAATAATGGCTTTAGGAGACAGACGCAAAAGAAAATACAAGGATTTCGTGCAGACCGTGGACGGCGAGTACGTCTACGTCGGCGGCAACATGGTGTATGACCCGTCCAACCCGCTGTCCTATTCCCGCTACCGAACGACGCTCGCCTTAGCCTGCACGTTTTCCGCCGTGATGGTGGCGGCTGCGGGCCTGTACCGGGCGCCGGGCAGCACGCGCGGGCCGCTGGTCATCCTTCCGTACGCGTTCGCGCTCATCTTCACGTTCCTGGTGTGCTACCGCGGCGGCGGCCTGGTGCGGGCGGGCAACCCCATGCGCAAGTTTGACTACGACCAGGTGCACGAACCGCTGCAGCGCTGGTCCATGGCAGGCGCGCTTTTCTGCCTGATCTGGGTAGTCTGCTATCTGATCTACGTGCTGCGGCACGGCAGGGAAGGGTGTAGCATGCTGGCGACAGTCGCCTATCCGGTGATGGCTGGTTTCGCAGGTCTTGCGGACTTCTGGCTCTACCGAACGATCCGAAAGAACGCCTGGCGGCACGTGGAAGATAAACAATAGCACATATTGGAAATTATATTAAAAATGGGAAAATTAGTGCTTGACTAATTTTCCCATTTATGTTAGGCTTATTTCAGCCAAAGGCGGAAACCTGGCAGCGCGCTGATCATCCCCTCAAAACCGGTATGGGATTAGAGAGGAAGGGAGTGGTGCCTATGGTCAGTTATGCTGATTTGTTCCAGTACACATTAGTGCTGCTGGGCGTGATCGGCCTGGTTGTAGCCATCTACAACCGGCGGAATAAATAGCTGACTGCCCTGAAAAGGGCAGCCGCTACTAAATCCAATCAGCGTGCCGCCTCTTTTCCCCCGCGGCTTCCGCTAACTGTTTTATATCACATTTTCCTCATCATTTCAAGGCCTGCGGGCCTTTTTTATTCGATGGGGATCTTCACTCTGCAGTCCGATGTGGGATAGGCTGCGCAGGCATGGATGTAACCGAACTCCTTGTCAGCCGCGCGCCGGCCGTCGTTTTCGGGGCAGACGAACACGCTTCCGGACAGCAGCTTGCTGCGGCAGAAACCGCACTCGCCGCTGCGGCAGCCCGTCTCGATGCGGATGCCTGCTCTTTCCAGCGCAACGACGATGCTCTCCGTCGCTTTGGCAGGAATCGTTTCCTCGTGGATGCCGCGCACGACCGTCAGGTTGAACGTCTGATCCGAAAGTTCCTTTGGATACCCCTCGTACACCGTAATATCCTTGGCCTGGCCGAAGACCTCGAAGCGGATGCGCCGCTTGGGCGTGCCCATTCTGTCGAGTTCTCCGTGCAGGAAGCGGTACATCACCTGCGGTCCGCAGATGAAATACGTCGTGTCAGGCGCGGAATATTTCTGGATCAGCTCCGCGGACAGGAAGCCGCGTTCGCCCTGCCAGTCCGGTTCATCCCCGGACAGCACGTGCACGATCTTCAGCCGCGGGCTGCTCAGGGCTTCGAGTTCTTCCTTCAGGGCGATGTCGTCCGAGCTGACGGAGCCGAACAGGATCGTCAGATCCATGTCCAGCGTGCCGTGCGTCACTTCCTTCGCCATGGAGGCAAAGGGGGTGATGCCCACGCCGCCTGCCAGCGCGACGACGGACTTCGCGTCTCTGAGCGGCTCATAATAGAACTGCCCGAGCCCGACCTGGCCCATGAAGACGTCGCCGGCCTTCACGTTGTCGTTCAGGTGGTCGCAGATGAAACCGTCGCCCTTGGAGCGCCTTACCGTGATCTCCACGAACGGATGATCCTCCAGCCTCGCCTCAAACGGAGCCGACGAGATGGAGTAGGGCCGGGAGATGAGGCTTTCGCCGATCGGAAAGTCCAGCACCATGTACTGGCCCGCGTAGAACGGGGGCAGCTTCTTTCCGTCCGCGCGCTCGAAGCGAAACGTCTTGGAGGTCTTGCTCGCGGGCCGCACGTCTGTTACGACGAGCTCGATCTTGCCCGGGTGCCATTCTCTGGCGACTTCGCCGATCGGATCCGTTTCGACGGGCACCGGGGAAGCGTTCGCGAAGGCTTCGAGCCTCGCTTTCGTAATGCGGGAGGCGCCGCCAACGTCCTGTAAAAATCCTTTTACCTTCATTTACTTCGCCTCCTCTGCCATGGAATCGAGCACGTATTTCGCGGCTTTGCGGCCGTTCGTCACCTGCGGACCCATGCCGTTGCCGGTCAGCTGGTGAGCCGAGCCAAATTCCAGATGTTTGATGAAGTGTTCGGCATCCGCCGTCTGAAGCCTGGCGACGACATGGTCCTTCATGTCGTGCATGTAGCCGTAGACGCAGCCGTTCCACATGCCGGTGTAATGGGCGACCGTCATGGGCGTTTCGATGATCACTTCCAGCGCGTGGTCCAGCAGGTTCACCCCGTAGTACTCGCTCATGGTCTCGACCATGTGGCGGGCCACGTCGTGCTTGACCTTGTCGACCTCGTCCGCGCCGACCTTCAGCCAGGCGTCCACGCGCGGCAGCGCCGTGATGGACAGGATGCAGGTGCCGGGAGGCGTGCAGGTGGGATTGGCCAGGTTGAGGCAGATGGTCGTGAGGTAGTTGTACGGCCCGAGCGTCTTGTAGTTCTCGAAGATCGCGTCCGTATCCATGGTATCGCCGTGGAACACGTTGTAATCGTGGATGCCCAGCTCCTGCGCCGTCCTGTCGAGCAGCAGGAACACCGTAAAGGCCGTTACGCCGATCTTGCGGCCGTTCACCGCCTTGATGGCGCCGGCGGGCACTTCGCTGGCCGGTTCGATCATGGACGTGTAGACCTTGTTGGGGTAGGCCGAGCAGATGATGTAATCGCCGTGGATCTCGTCGCCGCGCTTCGTGCGCACGCCGTAGGCTTTGCCGTCCTTCACGAGGATCTTTTCCACGGGCTGCTTCAGTTCGATCTGCACGCCCATGGCTTCGGCGCGCTCGACCATCTTGACGGACATCTCGTGGGAGAGTTTTTTTGGCACCTTCGACCCGCTGCCGATGTAGTCGGCCATGAGGAAGGCGTAGATCGTGAAGGGCAGGGTGGACAGCGGCGCGCCCACGTAGATCCAGTAAGGCGCCAGCAGGTCGATGGCCTTCTGCGGCAGGTGGAACGTATCGATGACCTCCATGGCGGAATAGCCGGCCGTCTTCACGAAATCCGTGTGCTTCAGGAGCATGGCGGGCTTGCTCATGGGATGGA
>JAIKZT010000335.1 GCA_024682015.1 Clostridia bacterium | reverse complement strand
GTCCTCCGCCGTGAAGGCGATGCACTTGGACTTCAGCAGCGCGTCCACTTCTTCGGGATGGCCCGCCGGGTGGATGCAGCCCAGGATGATCTGGTCTTCCCGGATCAGGTCGAATTCGCAGGGTTCAAACTCCTTGACCTTGGCGATGAATTCGCTGCGCGCGTACATCTCCTCCATCGTCTCCACGATCTCGGCGCCGGCGGCGACATACTTCTCGTCGGGGAAGCCCGCTCCCTTGCCGCAGTCGTGCTGCGCCAGCACCTTGTGACCCGCCGCAACGATGGACTCCACCTCTGCCGGCGTGCAGATGACTCTGAATTCGCCTTCCTTGATGTCCTTTAAGATTCCGAATACCATTTTTGCTTTGTACCTCCGTTAACTGCGTTAACTAATATATCTCGTCCAGTTTCAGCAGGCACATGGCGTACACCATGCCGCCGAACAGGAGTCTGTCGATCCGTACGTACTCGTCCACGCCGTGCGCGTTCGCGCCTGCGTCCATGCCGAAGGCATACCCGCGCTTCAGGTGCTTCGCGTAGGTGCCGCCGCCGAGCGTGTAGTTGCCCTTTGGCTCGTATCCGTACAGCGGCGCGAGTTCGTTGTGAACCGCAGCAGCGGCAACCGCCCCTGCCTCGTTCGGATCCGAATAGCTGGGAGCGCTGCTCGCAAGGATATCCGCCCGCATGCCGTAGGGCGCGCAGGTCCGCTCGATCTTTTCCTTCAGTTCCTCCGGCGTAACGCCCAGCGGATAGCGGACGTTCAGGGAGAGCCTGATCTCGCTGCCGTCAAAGGACAGAAGCGTTCCCGTCAGGTGCAGAGCCTTCGTGATCTCATCGCAACAGTCGATGCCCAGCGCCTTGCCCGTCTCGTCCGCACACACATCCGCGATGAAGCGGAGCAGCGGGGAGGGACCCTCTTTCAGGATCTCCGCCTGACAGATATCGCGGATCATGATGGCGAAGGGGTTGTTTTCTCCCCGCGTGTGCGCCGCATGGCCCCCTTTGCCCGTAACAATAAGGCGCAGGGAACCGTCCGGCCCTTCCTCGCATTGGCACTTTTCCAGCCGGTTCAGGCGGTCCCAGCAGAGCTGATCGCGCGCAAAGACCACCTCGATCTTCTCCGGGAACACGTTGATGGCCGTTCCGCCCTTCAGGGAAAGAAGGCCTTTCTGCTCCAGAGAAGCGGTCAGGGAGACCTTCAGGCTGCCCTTCTCCGCGTACCCGATCGTGTAGCTCGCGTCCGGAACCAGGGAAAACTTCGGCTCCTCGTGGGTCTTCACCCAGCCTTTGACATCCTCCATGCCGGTCTCTTCCTTCGTGCCGACGAAGAGCCCCGGGTTGTTTCGAAGGGTCACGCCCAGCTCCTTCAGGCAGCGGATCGCGTACATCGTCGCGACCAGCTGGCCTTTGTTGTCCGTTGACCCTCTGCCGTACAGTTTTCCGTCGATCAGAACGGGCTCGAAGGGCGGATACGTCCACCCGCCGGACACGGGAACCACATCGGAATGCGCCCAGATGCCCAGATCCGCGGGACCTTCCCGCAGCGTGAGGCAGCCCACCGCAGAGTCGTACTCCCGCGCATGCAGGCCATACTTTTCCCCGATGCGCAGAGCCGCCGCCATGGCTTCGTAACAGGGCCGGCCGTAGGGACAGCCCTCTTCCGGCTCCGAAAGGACGCTGGGAATGCGGACGAGCTCCGATATGTCGCTCACCAGCTCCTCCCTGTGTGATTCAAACCAATGATATATGGCTCCATGATCCATCATTGTTTCTCTCCTATCAAGATTCTTTGGGATGCGCGCCTCCCTGGTACAGCACGCAGCGGACCTCGTGACCGCGCTCAAACGCCGCCGTTTCCGGCATCTGCGTGCAGGCGTCGGTCGCGTACTGGCACCTCGTGCGGAAGCGGCAGCCGGAAGGCGGGTCCACGGGGCTGGGAATGTCGCCCGTCAGGATGATGCGTTCGCGCTTCTTCTTACCAACGATGGGGATGGCCGACAGCAGCGCCTTCGTATAGGGATGCAGAGGATTATCGAAGATATCCTCCGTCCTGCCGATCTCAACGAGCTGTCCCAGATACATGATCGCGACGCGGCTGCACAAGTGCTCCACGACGGACAGGTCGTG
>JAIKZT010000329.1 GCA_024682015.1 Clostridia bacterium | reverse complement strand
GGCACATGGGGACGGTTCCTTGTCCCGTTTCCCCCTGTGCCCTTATCCAAACAGCAGAGTCTTGACCACGACGGGCACGACGAGGCCGTCCATGAGGGGCCTGCCGATGTCCACGTAGTCGCCCGCTTCGATCTTGACGCTGTCGATGGACGCCAGTTTTCGGCGGCATCCGGTCTGCTGCAGCGCGATGCCAAGCGCTTTGGCAATGTCGCGCTCGACGACGACGATGATGGGCTCTCCCGGCGCCAGTGACCCATCCAGCGCCCCTACGATGGCTTCCGCCAGTCTCTTGAGAGCCGCGAAATCTGGGTCGGGCAGTCCCTGCAGCGCCAGCAGCATGCGCGGAGAGTCGCTCTGCTGCAGAAACCAGCGAACTTTATCCGCCAGCAGCAGTCTGTCGCCTCCGAGGATCGCCCACTGCTCGTCCCTCGTCAGTTTGAGGGCAGGCACGTTCTTGACCGGGAAGATGCCTTCGCTGTAAAAGATCGTGCTGCCCGAAAGGTTCGTAGTATAGGTGCCGGCGCCGACCACGGTCGCCCGTATCGTTTCGCCGCCCTGTATGGTCCTTTGTTCGCGAAAATACCGGTTTTCCGCGATGGCGCGGCCCAAAATGGGTCCGATGTCGCCATAGCGCAGATCGTCTTCTCCGCTCTGACTGTAGATGCAGTCCGCCACGCCGCCGGAAAAGCACACGCGCCGCGCGGGCCTCGCCGGCGCATACACGTCGCTGCCGGGCGTGAGGATCTTCTCCTGCAGAGGGCTTTTCGGCCCGATGCCGATGGCCCCTGCCAGGCAGTCCGCGAATGCGTCGCAGATCCTGCGCAGGTCATTTCGGGAGATGGCGCTGCCCTTCTCCGCCCGGACGCCCGCCAGTTTTGCAGCTTCCGATGCGGCGTAGCTGATGTAGGTGATGGTCGGGTCTCCTGGAGCGTTTTCCAGGCGGATCAGCCGGCCGCCCACGTCGAGGCAGATCTTGCCCTGCGTGTCGCCCGCGTTGAAAAATACGATGTTCGACGTGCCGCCGCCGATGTCGAGGTTCACGACGGTGCAGTCGTTGTCGATGGAATACTGCCAGGCGCCGCTGCCTTTGCCCGCGATGATGGACTCCAGGTCCGGACCCGCGGTAGAGACGACGAACTCGCCCGCGAAATCCGACAGCGCCTGCAGCACGGAAGCCGCGTTCTCCTTGCGCGCCGATTCGCCGGTGATGATGACCGCGCCGGTCTGCGTGTCTGCCGGCGTATAGCCTGCAGCCGCAAACTCCGCGGCGACGATCTCCCGCACGGCATCCGCGTCGATCAAGGCCAGCGTCTTGAGCGGCGTAAAGTACACCCGGCTCTTGTACAGGATCTCCTTGCCGGTGATTGCGATGCGGGGCGCGGTAAAATACCCGGCGGTGTTGTCCATTTCGATGCGGGAAAACACCACCTGCGTCGTCGAAGTCCCGATATCGATTCCTACGCTTAAGATCTGTGCCATAAATAAAAAACAACAAAACCTGACGATCCTCTGATCGTCCAGACTTTGTTGTCTGATGCGCCTTACGTTGTTGTAAGGCGGCCTTGTTATGCGAGTTTGAAGTCGAAGGAGACTTTCGTTCCTTCCGGCGACGATACGATGTGCAGTTTTCCCTTCAGTTTGTCCTGCACCGTAGCTTTCACGATGGAGAGGCCCAAACTTCCCTCCCGCGCTTTTGTGGGATCAAAACCGCATCCGTTGTCACTCACTATTATAGTATGGATCAGGGACCCCTGGCAAACGGTAATTGTTACATTGCCCGACTTTTTTTCCGGGAAAGCGTGGCGGTAAGCGTTCGTTACCAGTTCGGTGGTGACGAGGGCGACGGATGACGCCGTATCCGGAGGCAGCAGGATGGAATCCCCTTCCACCGTGATCGCAACGGATCTGCCCGCGGGCATCAGCGCCGTCAGGTTGCTACGCAGGCGCTCCATCAGCACGAGGCTGTCCACGGCCTTCATGTCCTCGGAACTGTGGGTCAGGATGTCGTGGATGGACGCGATGGACTGCACGCGGCCCACGTTTTCCTTTAAAATGTCGCGCATCTCCTCGTCGGTCACGGTCCGAGCCTGCAGGTTCAGGATGCTCGCCACGAGCTGCAGGTTGTTCTTGATGCGATGGTGAACCTCCCGCAGTTCGATGCTGCCGTTCAGGTCGTCCGAGCGAAGCATCGGGTCATCCTGGGCGAAACGTTTGGCCAGCTGCTCGTACTTTTCGCTGCGGATCAGCTCCTCGCTGATATCCTTTTCGCGGATGAGCACGCCCAGCACCCTGCCGTCCTCCGACTTGACCGGGCAAACGTTCTGGCGCACCGGGCGCCCCTCCTGGGTCTCGGCCTTGATGTCGCAGATGGGCATGCCTTCCGCGATCGCGGTAAACACGGCCGGTTCCTTCTCAGCGGTGGCGATCTCGCCTGTCACGTCGTGCTCGTAGGCGGTCGTCCCGCTGGCAGGCTGCGCGTGAGCGACTACGAGGCTCTTCCCGTTGCCGATGGGACAGTCCAGAAAGATGTCCGTATTGCTCAGATCCGCCATGTACTGCATCTGTGACCCGACGCGAAGCAGGACAGCCGCGTCTTCTTCGCTCAGTTCCGGGACCGCTTTCAGCATCTCAGAGAGGCTCATGACGGGTCCTCCTGCTCCAGATAGGCCTTCGCGATGACCGCGAGAGGCAGCCTCTTGTCCATGGCCGTCTTCCGCAGCGTCTGATAGGCTTCGCTCTCGCTGACGCATTCTTTTTTCGCATAGGCGCTCTGCGCTCTGGCGATAAGCTTGGACTCCTCCAGCTTGCGCTTCGCGGCCTCCGTCTCCCAGCGGCTTTTCCTGAGCCTTGCGCTTTGTGCCATGGCCACTTCGATCGCCGGGCGCAGCAGCCTCTGTTCCACGGGCTTGACGAGATATCCGGACACGCCGATCTCGCCGGCCTTTTTTAAGATCTCCTCGTCGCTGAACGCGGTCAGCAGGATGACGCTGCCGGCGATGTCCTCTTTCAGGATGATCTCCGCCGCGGACAGCCCGTCGAACACGGGCATTTTGACATCCATCAGCACGACGTCCGGACGCTTGGCGCGACACCCCGCGACAGCGTCAAAACCGTCGCAGGCTTCGAAGGCGACTTCATATCCCAGGTCTTTGATCATCCCGGCGACGTCCATCCTGGTGATAGGTTCGTCATCTACGATCGCTATGGTGATCCTGCTCATTTCACTACGATCTCCCTTACGGAACCCAGGTAACAGGGTTCGTTTACGAACTGCGGTTTGCCCAGCGCTCTTCCCTCGTCCGCAAAGTGCAGGTGCGAGGCGAAGATGGCCTTGATGAGGGGCTCGCTTCGGATGAGATCCAGCATGGCCTGCGTCGCTTCGCCCGCCGGCATCTTCGGGTCCGTTTCGCCGTGAGCCGCCAGCACCTCGGCCGGCGCGCCGACGCACATGGCAGAATCCCACCAGGCGTACGCCTGCTCCACGAAGGACGGAGAATAAAGCGGAAGGTGCAGAAACAGCAGGATGGG
>JAIKZT010000304.1 GCA_024682015.1 Clostridia bacterium | reverse complement strand
GATTCCCGTTGTCAGTTGCATTCATGGACGAAGCTGTCCTTTTTTCGAATTCAATAAAATCCCCAAAACCCACCCTCACAGACTCATACCGGCACCGGGTAGTAAAAATGCACGGTAAAAATGCGGTTGTAACAATGACGGGCATTTGGATAAAAGTCGGGATTCGAACCTCACGTTTGCCCAGAAACGCACCATCACTGTGCGGACTATACCTCAGCCGCGGAGGCGGCACCCGCGCATGAGCCTGTTACCAGCTGTGTTTTATATCAGTTCCGTCGTCCAGTTCAGACCCTGGATCCGAACGTCCAGTTCGCGCAGCTCCTTGGACAGCAGGTCGGTCCTGGCCCTGTATTCCTGCACGTTGACCGTGCTGAGGATCTTGATCTCGCTGCGCATGCCGCGGGAGGTCAGGGAACTGGCCTCGTTGAGGAAGGAACGCATCGCGCTGACGCGCAGCGTCAGGCAGTCCCGTCTTGCGAGCAAAGCAGTCAGCGTTTCTCCGTCAGAGATCGTCTCGGCGTTGGTCAGATTGATGTGCGTGATAAGGTATTCCAGCCTGTCGGTCAGACCGTTCAGTTCGGCGAGCAGTTTTTCCGGGTCCTCGGACGGCTTCTCACCCTCCTGTACCCGCGCGTTCATCTGCAGACGGCTCTCAAGCTGGCTGATGCGGTTTCGGATATCGGAACGCTCGGAGAGTGCTTCCGCCAGTTTCATCGCAAATACCTCCCTGCGGCTCGTTTGGTTTGTATGCCATTATTATAGCGCATGATATCGGTATTGTCTACCCCTTTTTCCTGCTCCGAAAGCGTTGAAAATCGAGTGTCCGTATGGTATACTATCATCAGAGGGACCACACGCATCGGAGGACAGCATGCCATGCGGTATACACGCACGGTTTGGGCTCGCTTCATCAGCCGCCCCAACCGTTTTGTCGCCTTTGTCAGTCTGAACGGAGAATCCGTCAGGGTACATGTGAAGAATACCGGGCGATGCCGGGAGCTTCTTATACCCGGCGCACAGGTGACGCTTTGCCCGTCGGACAATCCGCAGCGCAAAACGGGCTTTGATCTCATCGCCGTCCGGAAACCGGGGCTCGGCTGGGTCAACATCGACAGTCAGGCACCGAACGCCGTCGCGGCGGAGTGGCTGGAGACGCAGGGCTTTGACCGCATCACGCCGGAATACCGCTGCGGCGCGTCCCGGCTGGACTTCTGCGCGGAAAGGGACGGAAGGAAGACGCTGATCGAAGTCAAAGGCTGCACGTTGGAACGGGAGGGCATCGGCTATTTCCCGGATGCGCCGACGGAACGCGGCGCTAGGCACCTGCGGGAGCTGAAGGCCGCCGTGGGGGAGGGGCACGCCGCCTGGCTGCTGTTCGTGATCCAGATGGAGGGCGTGACGGAGGTCCGGCCCAACGTTGAAACGGATCCTGACTTTGCTGCAGCCTGGCAGGAGGCCGCCGAGGCGGGCGTCGAGGTGAAAATGCTGCCCTGCCGGGTGACGGAGAACATGCTGACGGCAGCGCCGTGCATGTAAACGATTGACTGAGACTGAAAGGGGAATGGATATGGGTACAAGATGGAGCGAGGAAAAGGCCTGGAAATGGTACAACAGCCGTCCGTGGTTCAGAGGCTGCAACTACATGAGCGCGGACTGTGCAAACCGCATCGACCAGTGGCAGTCGCTTGGGTTCGAGGAGCGCCTGCAGACGACGGACGAGGAGCTGGCACTGGCTGCGGCGACGGGGTTCAATACGATCCGCATCATCCTGGAGTTCATCGTCTGGGATCAGGAGCACGATTCCTTCATGGAGCGCTTTGACCGCTACCTGGAAACGGCGGCGAAGCACGGCATCTCCTGCATGGTGGTCTTCGGCAATGACTGTATGCCGCCGAAAAACGAGTTCTGGAAGCCTCTGCAGCTGGGCGAACAACACTACGACTGGGGCTATCACGGAGGTCGGAAATACTCGCAGCACTCCCGCTTTTCCGCGGTGGGCTATCATTTGCTGGACGAGCCGGAGCTGGCTTTGCGGCACTATGAGTGGGTGCGGGAGATCATGACGGCTCACCGGGACGACGAGCGCATCTGCATGTGGGACATGTACAACGAGCCGGGCGCTGCCAACCGCCGGGACGTGACCATGCCGCATCTGCGGAAGTTCTTCGAGATCGCCCGGGAGGTGGATCCCATCCAGCCGCTGACCTGCGGGCTCTGGCATATGCCGGACGAGAACTGCAAGCCCTATAATGAGCTGGAGCAGTTTGCGCTGGACAATTCCGACATCGTATCCTTCCACTGCTACAGTCCGTATACGACCATGGTGCAGATGATCAAGCGGATCCGCACCTACGGCCGGCCTATGGTGAACACGGAATGGCTGGGACGGTGCCTGCACAACACGGTCTTCGAGATCTTCCCGCTGTTCTATCTGGAACGCATAGGCTGCTACAACTGGGGCTTCGTCGCCGGCAAGTACCAGACCTACGAGCCTTGGAACGGCAGCTGGCAGGCCTACGACGCCGATCCGAAGGTGGACATCGACTTCACCAAGTGGTTCCACGACCTGTACCGCCCCAACCACCGCCCTTACGACCCGCATGAGATCGAGCTGATCCGGCAGTTCTGCGAGCTGGCGGATCGGGACTTTGAAAAGGGGATCCTGTAAATACCAAAAGCCCGCGTCCTTGACCTTTTCCGGTCTGGACGCGGGCTTCGTTTGTGCCGATTATTTTGCTCTGTTAACGATGTTGAGATTCGGTTTCCCTTCCAGGAACCTTACCACCTCGTCGGTGACCTCGCGGTGCAGCGCGTCGTAGCTTTCCACGGTATCCCAGGCCACATGCGGCGTCAGGACCAGGTTCTCCGGCACCAGCAGGGGAGAGTCCGGTTCCTTGGGGTAGTTTTCGTAGACATCCACCGCCGCCGCGCGGATCACACCCTTTTCCAGGGCATCCACCAGCGCGTCCTCGTCGATCAGAGCGCCTCGGGCGGTATTCGCCAGTACCGCCGTGGGCTTCATCTTCGCAAAGGCTTCCGCGTTCAGGATGTGGTAGGTCTCCTTTGTCAGCGGCGCGTTGACGCTGATGTAGTCCGATTCCCGCAGCAGGGTGTCCAGATCGGCCTTCTCCACGCCGGCGTCTGCAAAGACGCTCTCCGGCAGATAGGGGTCATAAGCCAGTATCCGCATGGAGAAGCCCTTGCCGAACTGCGCGACCCGCCGGGCGATCCGGCCGAAGCCCAGGATGCCCAGGGTCTTCCCGGACATACGCATGGGACGGTAGGCGGCGGACTTGCCGAATTCGCCTGTGCGGATATGGGCGTCGTAGGAGGGGATCTTCCGGTTGGCCGCCATCAGCATGGCCCAGGCGTGCTCCGAGACGGCTTCCGCGCCGTAGGACGGCGCGTTGCAGACATCCACGCCGTGCGCTCTCGCGGCAGCGAGATCGACGGTATCGTAGCCCATGCCGTAGCGGACCATCAGACGCAGCTTCGGAAGAGCGTCGAAAACCTCACTCGTGAACTTTGCAGCGGTGAACAGGATCACATCCGCGTCCTTTGCTGCAGCGATCCCTTCCTCGGCATTGGAGGTGGAAACGCATTCGTATTCCGCTCCGTAGCGGGCGAAGACCTCCGCCTCGTAGGGGGCTTTATCCTTGCTGTTGACATTGACGATGCGGATCATGCGAGTGTCCTCCCATCCATAAAGTGTATCTCCACGCCGACCTTTTGGGCCGTGTCGATCAGACTCTGTATTGTGGACGG
>JAIKZT010000313.1 GCA_024682015.1 Clostridia bacterium | reverse complement strand
GCCATCCACACGGTGTTCGGTCAGATCCGCGAAGAAGCGCTCTCCCGCATCCAGGCCTCGAAGGCGGAGGTCGCCGAATGGTTCACGATCCCGGTGGACTGGCTGGCTCAGAACGAGCCTTTCGTCTACGAATACCGTGTCCTGCCCGAGATCCGGAGCGACTTCCCGTACGACGCCGTGCAGTCTCCCGACAAGTACAACTGGCGCGCAGGCACGTGCACCGTGCCCATCTGGCATTACGAGGGTCACTGCCTGTGGGGGATGACCGCGCGCATGGTCGTGGCGATACTAAAATTTCTTGCCTAATGAAAAAGGGTATAGTATAATTGCAATGTTGATGACGCGGCGATTGGCGCCGCGATCAGATAAGGAGGAAAATCAAATGAAGAAGTTACTCGCGCTGCTCCTCGCGCTGGCCATGGTATTCTCCCTGGCAGCCTGCACCAGCAGCAACACCCCGGCTCCCGCCGCCAGCGGCGACGCTGCCTACTCCGTCGCGATGATCACCGACTACGGCGACATCACCGACGAGTCCTTCAACCAGGCTACCTACGAAGCCTGCAAGGCGTTCTCCGATGCCAACGGCCTGAAGTTCAACTACTACAAGCCCGCCGGAGACTCCACCGCTGAAAGAGTCGCCATGATCGACGCAGCCATCGCCGACGGTTACAACGTCGTCGTATGCCCGGGCTTCGCGTTCGGCGAAGCGCTCGCGCAGTGCACCGTTAACTATCCCGACGTCAAGTTCATCGCGCTGGACGTTTCCGAGTTCGACATCGGCCTCGAAAGCATCCCCGAGAACCTGTTCTCCGCGGTCTACCAGGAAGAGCTGTGCGGCTTCATGGCCGGTTACGCAGCGGTCGCTCTGGGCTATAAGCACCTGGGCTACCTGGGCGGCATGGCGGTTCCCTCCGTCGTTCGCTTCGGCAACGGCTACATCCAGGGCGCTGACCTCGCTGCCAAGGAACTGGGCATCGATGGCGTTACCCTCGAGTACGTCTATGGCAACCAGTTCTTCGGCGACGCCGACATCACTTCCTACATGGATACCTGGTATCAGACCATGGGCGTAGAAGTCGTCTTCGCTTGCGGCGGCGGCATCTGGTCCTCCGCGGCTGAAGCTGCGGCCAAGGTCAACGGCAAGGTCATCGGCGTTGACGTCGACCAGTCCAAGACCATCGACGCTTATGGCGCCGGCATGACGGTCACTTCCGCCATGAAGGGCCTGAAGGCTACCGTCAACACGCTGCTCACCGAGCTCGTGCTGAACGACAACTGGGCTTCCTACGGCGGCCAGGTCATGACGCTGGGCCTCGTTTCCGGCGACGACGTCGAAGCGAACTACACCCAGATCCCGTATGACACCACGCAGTGGAGCGACACCTTCTCTCAGGACGACTATGTTGCCCTCGTTGGCAGAATGTTCTCCGGCGACATCAAGGTTGACGGTTCCCAGGACGAATTCGCTCCTTCCACCATCACCCTGAACAGATACGACAACATCAAGTAGTTCTGGCTGAAAATCCAAAAAAACAAAAGGGCGGCTCTTTAAGGGCCGCCCTTTTTGTGCTATGATTTTAGTAACTATGTACTACAACAGGAGGTTGAAGCCATGGATGCACCTTATGCAATAGAGATGCTGGGCATTACGAAGCGGTTCCCGGGCATCATTGCAAACGACAACATCACACTTCAGCTGAGGAAAGGCGAGATACACGCCTTGCTTGGCGAAAACGGCGCCGGCAAATCCACGCTGATGAGCGTTCTCTTCGGCCTGTATCAGGCGGAAGAAGGGCAGATCAAGAAGGATGGAAAGGTAGTCGAGATCAAAGACCCCAACGATGCCAACGCGCTGGGCATTGGCATGGTCCACCAGCACTTCAAGCTGGTCGAGTGCTTTACGGTACTGGATAACATCATCCTTGGCGTAGAGACCACGAAGCACGGGCTGCTGCAGAAGGCGGAAGCCCGCAAGAAGGTGATGGCGCTGTCCGAAAAATACGGCCTTGCGGTCGATCCGGACGCCCTCATCGAAGATATCACGGTCGGCATGCAGCAGAGGACGGAGATCCTCAAGATGCTGTACCGCGACAACGAGATCCTCATCTTCGACGAGCCCACGGCCGTGCTTACGCCGCAGGAGATCGAAGAGCTCATGCACATCATGAAGAACCTCGCGGCGGAAGGGAAGAGCATCCTGTTCATCTCCCACAAGCTGAACGAGATCATGGAAGTGGCTGACCGGGTCACCGTCCTGCGCAAGGGCAAGTACATCGGCACCGTGGACGTGGCGAACACGACGAAGGAAGAGCTGTCCCGCATGATGGTCGGCCGCGACGTCGAGTTCCAGGTCCATAAAGAGCCGAAGACGCCCGGCGAGGACATCCTGAAGGTGGAGAATCTGACGGTGCCCTCGAAGGTCCATAACAACAACGCCGTCAAGAACGTGTCCTTCAATGTCCGCCGTGGAGAGATCGTCTGCATCGCGGGCATCGACGGCAATGGCCAGACCGAGCTCGTGTACGCGCTCACCGGCCTTGAAAAGCCGTCCGCCGGCAAGATCACGATGCTGGGCAAGGACATCACGAACGCGAGCATCCGCGAGAGGAGCATCGAGGGGATGAGCCACATCCCCGAAGACCGCCACAAGCACGGCCTCGTGCTCGACTACTCGCTGGAATACAACGAAGTGCTGCAGACTTATTTCGAGCCGCGCTTCACGAAGAAGGGCTTCCTGGATAAGCCCGCCATCCGCCAGTACGCGGAGAAACTGATCGAAGAATACGACGTGCGCTCCGGACAGGGGCCCATCACCAGGGCCCGCAGCATGTCCGGCGGCAACCAGCAGAAGGCCATCATCGGCCGTGAGATCGACAAGGATCCGGAGCTGCTGGTGGCGGTGCAGCCCACCAGAGGCCTGGACGTGGGCGCCATCGAATCCGTCCACCGGCATCTGGTAAAGCGCCGCGACCAGGATAAGGCGGTTCTGCTGGTCTCTCTGGAGCTGGAAGAAGTCATGAGCGTGCCCGACCGCATCCTCGTCATGTACGAGGGTGAGATCGTGGGCGAACTCAAACCCGAAGAAACCACCGTGGAAGAGCTGGGCCTGTACATGTCCGGCGCAAAGAGACAGTAAAGGAGGACGCCATGAAAAAATTCTTAAAGAGCGAAGGCGGACAGTCCTTTATCGCCTCCATCATCTGCATCGTCCTGGGTCTGCTGATCGGCTACGTGGTGCTGCTTTTCATCGCTCCTTCGGGCGCTCTGAAGGCCATCCTGACCATCATCAAGAACTTCTTCTACTATCCCAGCAGCGTGGCCCGGATCAAGTACTTCGGCAGCACGCTGGTCAAGATGGCGCCGCTGCTCATGTGCTCGCTGTCCATCCTGTTCGCTTATAAAGTTGGTCTGTTCAACATCGGCTGTTCCGGCCAGTATACCGCAGGGACCTGCGCGGCGCTGTATCTGGCGCTGGGCATGGGAGCCCCCTGGTGGGTCTGCCTGATCGCAGCCCTGATCTGCGGCGCTCTGCTGGCAGCCATCTCCGGCTTCCTGAAGAGCTACGCCAACGTACACGAAGTTATCTCCGGCATCATGCTGAACTGGATCATGCTGTATTCCGCAAACATGATCCTCACCAAGGTCAAGGAATCCACTTCGCCCTATACCTTCACGCTGAACAGCACCAATCCCAAGGCGCTGCTTCCCAGCCTGGGCCTGGGCAAGCTGTTTTCCAACAACAACTACATGACCATCGCCGTGCCCCTGTCCATCCTTCTGGCCGTCGCCATCTGGGTCCTGCTGGAAAAGACCACCTTCGGCTATGAGCTGAGGGCTACGGGCAACAACAAGAACGCGGCGAAATATGCCGGCATGAACGAAAAGCGCAACATCATCGTCACCATGATGATCGCAGGCGGCCTGGCCGGCATGGGCGGCGCCTTCCTGTATCTCACCGGTTTCGAGCAGTGGCAGTGCACCCAGTCCTCCGTTCCCGGCATGGGCTTCAACGGCATCGCCGCATCCTTCCTGGGCGGGCTTTCCCCCATCGGGTCCATCTTCAGCTCGTTCTTCATCCAGCACATCACGGCAGGCGGCGCCTACGTGGACAAGAGCCTGTACAGCGCCCAGATCTCCGATCTGATCACCTCCGTCATCATCTACCTGTGCGGTTTCGTGGGCTTCCTGAAACTGGTGCTCAAGAAAGCTGCGGATAAGAAGGAAGGAGGGGCCAAGTAATGATACTGCTTCTGCAATATACGATCATCTTCGCCGCTGTGCTCACTCTTGTAGCCATCGGCGGCTGCTTCTCCGAACATTCCGGCGTCATCAACATCGGTCTGGAAGGCATCATGGTCATGGGCGCCCTGGGCGGAGCCCTGGTGATGCGCTTCTCCAATTATCCGGAAAGCGGCAGCGCCTTCACCCTCATCCTTCTGACGATATTGGCTGCCGTGATCTTCGGCATGGTGTACTCCCTGCTGCTGGCCGTGGCCTGCATCAACTTCAAGGCGGATCAGACCATCGTCGGCACCGCCATGAACATGCTGGGCACCGCAGCCGCGACGGTCATCGTCAAGGCCATGAACACCCGGATCAACCCGGACAACGTGTCCTCAACCATCCAGTACATCAACCAGAAGAAGGCCTTCCTGGTCAATCTGGGCGGCTTTGAATTCAGCTGGTTCATGCTGGTGACGGTCATCCTTCTGGCCTGTTCCTACGTGCTGCTGTACAAGACGAAGCTGGGCCTTCGCCTGCAGGCCTGCGGTGAACATCCCCAGGCGGCGGCATCCGTGGGCATTTCGGTGTTCAAGATGCGCTACATCGGCG
>JAIKZT010000286.1 GCA_024682015.1 Clostridia bacterium | reverse complement strand
TTTGCCGTCCACGCATACGGCGCCGCCGGTGACGTCGTAGAACCGCGGGATGAGCTGGCACAGCGTCGTCTTGCCGCTGCCGGACGCTCCCACGAACGCGAACTTTTCGCCTGGTCTTATCTCCAGATCCACATGCTGCAGCGCGAACGGGCGGTGCCCCTCTGCTTCGACGTAGCTGAAACTGACGTCCTTGAACTCGATATGGCCCTTGGCATCCTTCAGTTCCACCGCGTCCGGAGCGTCCTGGATCTGCGCCGTCGTGCGCATCACTTCGAGAAAACGCGTGAAGCCGGCCGTGCCGGCCATGTACTGCTCCATGAAATTCACGAGTTTGCGGATGGGCGTGGTGAACGTGGACACGTAGAGCGTAAACGTCATGAGGCCGATGTAATCCAGGCTGCCCCGCATGATGAAATATCCGCCGGCAGCGACGATCGCCACGGGCAGGATGGACGTAGCCGTTTCGGAGAACGCGTGGAAGATGGCCAGCTGGCGGAACGCCTCGTCCCTGGCCTGGACCAGTTCGCGGTTCGCGGCGGAAAACTTGTCGATCTCCGAGCTCTCGTTCGCGAAAGCCTTGGCTGTGCGGATGCCGGAAAGCGAGGATTCGATGGCCGCGTTGATCTCGGCGGTCTTGGCTTTCACCGCGATGTTCGCCAGCTTCATGTGGCGCCGGCGCATCATCACGAGCAGCGCCATCGACGGCACGAGGATGAGCATGATCGCGGCAAGCCGCGGCTCGATCGTGAACATGATCGCGATGGCTCCCAGGATCGTCAGGAAGGAGATCACCACGTCCTCCGGCCCGTGGTGGGCCAGTTCGGTGATCTCGTTCAGATCCGTCGTCACCCGGGACATGAGCTTACCCGTGCGGTTCACATCGTAATAGGAAAACGACAGCGTCTGCATGTGGGAGAACACGTCCCTTCGCATGTCTGCGGCGACCCGCACGCCGAACATGTGGCCCCACTTCGTGACGCTGTAGTAGAACACGCCTTTCAGCAGGTAGGCAGCGATGCAGATGGCCATGACCGTAAAGAACGCCTTATAGGCCTGCTCCGGGATGAGCCGCTGCATGGAAAGCCTGGAAACGTAAGGGAAAGCGAGATCGATGGCCGATACGCAGAACGCGCTGAAGATGTCCACGATGAAAAGTTTCAGGTGGGCTCTGTAATACGAAAAGAATATCTTTAAGGGGTGTGTATTCTGATAATAGCTGGTCGGTCTCATCTGGCTTGCTCCTTAAATGCGCAATAGGTCAATACCATTATATCAAATCGCGCAAAAAGGCACAGCCTAAAGCCGTGCCTTTTTCAAGAATGCCGTGGGACAAGGAACCGTCCCCGTGTCTCATCTGGGCCGCTTCGGATAGGCAGCCTGGGAAAGCAGCAGCGAAACGATCCAGAGGATGACTGTCGCGATCAGCGCGATGGCAGGGTTCAGGCGCAGAGTGGGCCTGAAACTGTCCGTGATGCCTGTCAGCGCCACGATGGCGAACAAAGTGCCGAACAGAACGTAATACAGGATGCGCCCCTTCTCCACCCCGAACCGGAACAGCACGGGCATCAGCAGGATCGCCGGCAGCATGCTCAGGAAGAAAAACACCGAAGCCATGGCGGGTACGGAGGACAGATCGCCGCCGCGGTTTTTCATGCAGTTCACCATGTAAGAGACGATGGCCAGCGCGGTGACCGCCAGCGAAAAGATCAGGCCGAACAGATACTTCGACCGCACGATCGTATTGGCCGAGAGCGGCAGCGTATCCGCGTAATCCATCCAGCGTTCCTTCTCATCGAAGCTCAGCACGCTGATCGGCACGATGCCTCCCATCATGCAGGAATATGCGTGATAGAACGAAAACTGTTCATTGATGGCGCCTACGATCAGAAATATGCCAACGACCACCCAGGAAAAGCGAAAATATTTTTTCATCATGTACATGTCTTTGAGGATCAGGCCATTCATCGTCTACGCCTCCTTCACCATTACCACGAACAGGTCTTCCAGGCTTACCGGGCTGAGTTCCCAGCCTTCCGGCACCGCGTCCCGGCGCACGACCGCGCTCACGCCGTACACGCTGTTCGAACTGCCGATCACGGCGGCAGGATCGATCGCTTCGAAGTCTTCCCGCTTGCAATGCAGCACGCCGTATTCCTCCATCAGCGCATCCTTTTCCTCGCACAGCATCAGCCTGCCCTTATGCAGAAAAGCGATGTAGTCGCAGACCTTCTCCAGG
The DNA here is from genome assembly GCA_024682015.1 of Clostridia bacterium. GTDB lineage: Bacteria > Bacillota > Clostridia > Peptostreptococcales > Anaerovoracaceae > RUG11894. The sequence continues at coordinate 12,048 of JAIKZT010000286.1, read as the reverse complement.
TCGCTGACGATGTGCGAAGAGATGAGCACGGAATGGTTTTCCTCGCGGGTAAAGTCCATGAGTATGGACATGAATCTGTCGCGGATGACCGGATCCAGGCCGTTTGTAGGCTCATCCAGGATGAGCAGTTCTGCTCCGTGCGACAGCGCGACGGCGATTCCCAGCTTCATCCGGTTGCCCTGGGACAGTTCTTTGTATGGCTTGTTCAGCGGCAGGTCCAGTTCGCCTGCCAGCCTGCGGAATTCCTCGCCGTCCCAGCGGGCGAAGATGCCGTTCATGATGCGGGAGACCTGCTCGCCGGTCAGGCAGGAGGACAGCCCCGGTTCGCCCATCACGATGCCGATATCCTCCTTGAGCCAAGCGATGTCCCCTTCGGTCCTCTGTCCGAAGATCTCGACTTCTCCGCTGTCCCTGGGGATGATGTTCAGCGCCGCCTTGATCGTCGTCGTCTTGCCGGCGCCGTTTTCCCCGATGAGTCCCAGAATGCAGCCCTCCGGCAGCGTCAAGTCGACGCCGTCCAGCGCAAAGCCGCCGTAACGCTTCGTTAAACCCCTAATGTCCAGTGCGTTCATGTTACATCTCCTTCGTCAGAACGAGCATTTCCTGCAGGTCGTCCATCGACAGGCCGCTCTGCGCGGCGAGGCGGTGAATGTCCCGCATGGCGTCCTCTATCTTCCTTAGATTTTCTTCCCGCATCAGCTGCGGATCGCGCGGCGACACATAACTGCCTTTGCCGGGCATGGTGTAGATCAGCCCTTCCCGTTCCAGCTCCTCGTACGCGCGCTTCGTCGTGATGACGCTGATGCGCAGGTCTTTCGCAAGGCTTCGGATGGAAGGCAGCGCCTCGTCTTCCGCCAGTGACCCGTCCAGGATCTGCTGCCGTATCTGCGCCACGATCTGATCGTAGATCGGAGCGCCGCTTTTGTTGTCGATTAGGATGTACACGTGTATATAGCTCCTTTACTGTTCATGTACAGTATACACAGTATGCACAGACTGTCAACGGTGTTTTCAAAGTTTTTTGAAAAATCGCACCTGTCCAAGGGCAGGCGCCGGGCAGTGGTCCTTGCGGGTCACAGAAAAATGTGACCCAACACAGGAAATCGGTCTCTGGGTCACATACCGAACCCCTTCGCTGTGACCCTTGCAGCAAAAAAGAAGAATGGGTCTCACGAATATGCGACCCATCCGGGAAAACCGTATGCCGGGACACAGATCTTCTGATGGCTGTCCCGCTGATCAACGCCCCTTCGACAAGCTCAGGGATCGTCCGCGTCAACAGCGCTTGGCGAGCACGCCAAAGCAGGATCCCAGCGCTCGCTGTGCCTGCTGAAGGCGGGAATTAGAGTCCTCTTTCTTTCAAATACAGGAGCGCCTGCCTGTACCCTTCGAATCCAAGGCCGGAAAAGCGCTTCTCGCAGGCCATGCCAGCGTAGGAGACATGCCGGAATGCCTCCCGGCTGTCCACATCGGAGATGTGCACTTCGACCGCGGGAAGCGCTGCGGCTTTAAGCGCGTCCAGGATCGCGATGCTCGTATGCGTATATGCGGCGGGATTGATGACGATGCCGTCGAAAACACCCAGCGCCTCCTGGATCTTGTCGACGATGGCGCCTTCGTGGTTCGATTGGAAACATTCGACTTCCATTCCCTCTTCCGCAGCCGTCCTTTCTATGAACGCCAGCAGATCCGCGTATGTCTTCCTGCCGTACACGTCGGGTTCGCGTATGCCCAGCATGTTGATGTTCGGGCCGTTGATCACTAATGCTTTCATGGTATTACCTTGGGATCATTGCTTTTGAAACTTATCGAAGATCCTTGCATGTTCCGGCGGATCACACGCGGCCGTCCCGCTCGCCCGGCTGCTCCAAAAGGCGCAAAAGCCTGGAAACGCAGGATTCCGGCGTGGAATCATTGTCGATCGCCGCATCCGCAAAAGCCTCGTACAGAACCTTTCGATTTTCATAAATAATATTTATGTCCACCAACTGCGAGATCGGCCGGCCGTCCTTCGGAAGCGCCTCCAGTTCCCGCCGCAGCCACACGATGAGGCTGTTCTGATGAAGAAGATCGTAGTTTTCCGGGCGGGTCACGCAGCCGCCGCCCGTCGCGATCACCGCGCCGGACAGTTTGCCGAGGTCCGAAAGCACCTGCGTTTCCAGACAGCGAAAGGATCCTTCCCCATCCTCCGCAAAAATGTGCGGGATGCTTTTGCCCGCCCGCTGCGCGATCTCCTCGTCCGCGTCGAAAAAGGGCCGTCCCGTCCGCTCCGCCAGCAGCCTTCCGATGCTGCTCTTCCCGCAGCCGGGCATGCCGATGAGCGCGACGCTGCGCTGAGATCCCTCGATCGCGCGGACGATCCTTTCGATCGTGCCGTCGGGAACGCTCTTTTCCGTAAACAGCTCCGCCGCCGCTTTCGCCTGGGCTGCCAGCATGGTCAGTCCGCCGTAAGCCGGAATGCCCAGTTTTTCCGCCTGCATCAGCAGCGCCGTGCGGGACGGATTATAGATGAGGTCGAACACCGCGGACGGGCAGGAAAACGCGCGCAGATCCAAAGGGCTTTCCCCATTGCCCGGAAACATGCCCACGGGCGTCGCGTTCACGATGAAGTCCGCGTCCACGTGGCGGTTCAGGTTCCGGTACGTTTCGGGGCCCTGGCGCGAGATGACGATGGCCTTTGCTGCGCCGAGGTCCTCGAGGACCTGCCGCACCGTCACGCCCGCCCCGCCGCTGCCCAGCACGAGGCACTTGCTGCCGAAGATGCTGACGCGGCTCTCTGCTACTGCTTTCGCGACGAGCGCCAGAAAGCCGGCATAATCGGTGTTATCGCCGTACAGGATGGCCCTTCCGTCTGCCCTGCGCCTCTTCACGACCGTGTTGACGCTGCCCAGCTTCTTCGCCCGCTCGGACAGCTCATCGCACAGAGAGGCCGCCGTCTTTTTATAGGGGATCGTCACGTTCAGGCCGTCCCACTCGCCGCGGCGCAGGAAATCCTCCACCTCGCCGGGCTCCTTTTCGTACAGCTCGTATTCGTAAGGGTCACCCATCGCCTCGCCCAGCATCCGGTGGATGGCCGGCGAATAGCTGTGACCCAGTTTCCGGCCGAGCAGGCCGCATGTCAGCATGGCTTTCTCCTTCCTGTCTACACGATCTCCGAATAGCTTCCCAGATAGACGAACCGTTCGCAGATGCTGTCCATGTCGCCCATGAGCTGGATGAACCGCGGCGAATACACGGATCCTTCCAGGTCGAAATAGAACAGAAACTCGAAATTGCGGTCCGGCAGCGGCCGGGATTCCAGCTTGTTCAGGTTGATGTCCAGCGCGTAAAAACGCGACAGCACCTTGTACAGGGAGCCGGGCGTGTGAGGCAGCACCATCATGAGCGATGTGCGGTCCGCGCCGGGATAGATCTCCAGATCCCTGGAAATGCAGATGAAGCGGGTGTAATTGTTCGCGTTGTTCTGCACGTTTTGGCCCAGGGAAATGAGGCCGTAAAGATCCATGCATGCGCGGGAGGACAACGCCGCGATATCGCTGCGGTCCGATTCGGCCACCATCTTCGCCGCCTCTGCCGTGTTCTCGCAGGGAATGACCTTCACGCCCGAAAGCGAGCCGAGAAATTCGCTGCATTGGGAGATGGCCTGTTCATGGGAATAGATCTCCCGCACGTCCTCCAGCTTCGTGCCGGGTTTTGCCAGCAGGTTGTGATCCACCTTCACGCGCACGCTGCGCACGATGCGAAAATCGTGCTTCATCATCAGGTCGTATGCCCGGTTCACCGTGCCGGCCGTCGAATTCTCCACGGGCAGCACGCCGTAGCGGCAAAGGCCCTTCTCGATCGCGGAGAAGACCGCCTCGAAGTTGCTGAAATAGAGAATGTTCGGATGGCGGAAGAGCCTCTGCGCTGCGATCTGGGAATACGCCCCTTCCACGCCCTGGCAGGCGACGGCGGCCTTCTCGGGAAATAGCCTTGGCGTATTATCAAGAGCCCTGCCGATCTCCCCGGTGACCGCGCTGCCGCCGCCGATGCGGCTGTGCTGATAGGTCTTGGAGAGGTCCATCAGCAGGGAGTACAGCGACACGCCGTAATCCTGAAGATCCTCCGGCAGCTTATCCGAAACGTCCGCCAGTTTCTGCCGCTCGCGCGCGGCGTCCAGCACGGGCAGGCCCCTCTCCTTCTTGTAAAGGGCGATCTCTGCAGCGACCTCCATGCGCCGTTCAAACAGCCTGATCATCTGCTCATCGATCTCGTTGATCTTATCTCTGTAATCTGTCAATTCCATAGTCTGCTCCTGCCTTGCTATATCGATTCAGCCTGATCCATCCAGGCGTCCAGGATCGCCAGCGCCGCCGCGGCTTCCACGACGGGCACCGCGCGGAAAACGATGCAGGGATCGTGCCGCCCCGGGACGGAGATCTTCGCGTTCTCCATCGTCCTGAGGTTGACGGTATCCTGCTCCTTCGCGATGGACGGTGTAGGCTTGAAAGCCGCGCGGAACACGAGGGATCCTCCGGTGGAGATGCCGCCGAGGATGCCGCCGCAATTGTTCGTGCGGGTAACCGGCCGGCCCTTCCGCATCTCAAAGGCATCGTTGTTCTCGCTGCCCCAAAGTTCTGCCGCGCCGAACCCGGCGCCGAACTCCACGCCTTTGACGGCAGGGATGCCGAAGGTGATGGACGCGATGCGGCTCTCGAGGCCGTCGAACAGCGGGCCGCCGATCCCCGCGGGAACACCTTCCGCGACGCATTCCACGATGCCCCCCACGGAATCGCCCGCCGCCTTTGCCCTTGAGACCTCTTCGCGCATGGCTTCCTCGCTTTCCGTTACGCCATGGACCGAGACGGGCCGCGCGTGTATGGAGACGCCTCTCTCCGCAAGCATCTGCAGCGCGATGCCGCCGGCGATGCAAAGTGGCGCTGTCATCCGCCCGGAGAACGGCCCGCCGCCCGCCATGTCCAGTTTTCCGCCGTATTTCACCCACGCCGTATAATCCGCGTGGCCTGGCCGGGGCGTATCCGCGATGGACGCGTAGTCCGAAGAGCGCGCGTTCGTGTTGCGTATGATGGCAGTCAGGGGCTCGCCGGTGGTCCTGCCGTCCAGAAGGCCGCTCTGAAACTCCACGGCGTCCGGCTCCCTGCGGGACGTGCTGTAGCGGTCCCTTCCCGGCGCCCGCCTCTCCAGAAAGGCCTGCAGTTTTTCAGTATCCACGGCATATCCCGCGGGAAATCCTTCGACCGTTACGCCTATGGCTTCGGCGTGGCTCGCCCCGAAGATCTTTATCCTGATGTGCTGTCCGCATGTGCTGGTCATACCTGCTCCTTTTCCGTCTTCAGGCCGCCGAGATCCTGCCAGAATCCCGGATAGGATTTGTCCACGCATCGCGCGTCCTTCACTTCCGCCGGCGCCTCGCAGCCGCAGGCCGCGACGGCGGCTGCCATGGCGATGCGGTGATCGCCGCTCGGATCCGCTTTCCCGCCGCGCAGCCTGGACTTTCCCCGGATGCGCAGGCCGTCCGCAGTCTCTTCGGCGTCCGCGCCGAGTGAACGGAGCATCCGCGCGGTGCTCTGAAGCCTGTCCGACTCCTTCAGCCGCAGCCTCTCGCCGTTATAGATGCGGCTCTCGCCCTCGCACAGGGCCAGCAAGGCCGCCAGCGCCGGCACGGCGTCCGGGATCTGGGAGGCGTCCACGCCGGCAGCGCGCAGGCCTCCCTTTTTTACGAGGATCCCGCCCTCTGCCGGGGTCACCCGCGCGCCGATGCGGGACAGGACCCAGAGCACGGCTTTGTCACCCTGCGAGGACGATGCGTCCAGGCCCTTTACGAGGATGCCCTCTTCGCTGAGCGCGCCCATGCACAGGAAGAACGTCGCGGACGAATAGTCGCCTTCCGCGCAGGTCTTCGCCGGAAAACGCACCGTCTGATCGCCGGGGATGCGCCAGACCGTTTCGTCCGAGGCCTCCTCCCGGGAAAACCGGATGCCGCTCAGGCGCAGCGCGTCCTCCGTCATGGCGATGTAAGCGGAGGATTCCAGCTTACCTTGTACCCGAAGGCTGCTTGGCCCCAGGAGGCCGCCAAGAGCCATCAGGAGGCCCGAAACGTACTGCGACGACACATTTCCCGGCAGGACGTATGAACCGCTCTGAAGCCGTCCTGAGGCCTTCAGAAGGCACCCGTCTTTTCGGAGGGTCATGCCGTGGGAAGACAGCTGCCCGTCCAGCGGCGCAAGCGGCCGATCGGGCAGCCGGCCCTCCATGCGAAAGGTGCACGAGGCGCCTAAAGCGCCGGCCAGCGGCAGCAGAAAGCGCAGGGTCGAGCCGCTCTCGCCGCAGCAGAGCAGCGCGTTTTCCCGCGAGCATCCGCGGTCCAGCGGGCTCACCCGAAGGACCTGCCAGCCGTCCTCGCCCGGCGCCTCGCGGATGACCGCTCCCAACGCGCCAAGGCAGGCCGCCGTCGCCCGGATGTCCGCGGAAATGCCGCGGCAGCAGATGTCTGCCGGCGTGTCACCCTGCGAAGCGCAGATCAAAAGCCGGTGCAGTTGCGACTTGCTCGAAGGCACGAGCACGCTTCCCGCGCGCGGCCCGGGAGCAAGGACGGCCGATTCGGTTGTCAGATCAATGGGTTGCATAAAAGTCCTACAGGCCCGCTTCGATCCAGGCAGGCAGTTCTTCGGGATAGACCGGCAGGATGCCGCAGGCGCCTATGCCTGAAGGCACGATCAGATACAGGATGCCGCCCATCAGCTTCTTGTCCGACAGCGCCGCCTCCGCCAGTTCCTTCACCGAATAGGACGTCTCCGCGGGCAGCTGTGCCAGGCGCAGCAGCTCGCAGACTTCCTCCGCGTCCCGCTGCGGCATCAGTCCCCTGGATGCCGCGGCGCGGCAGATGATCGCCAGGCCCGCCGCCACCGCCCGTCCGTGGGAGATCTCATATCCGCTGCACAGTTCGATAGCGTGGCCGACGGTGTGGCCCAGGTTCAGCTTCATGCGTTCGCCGCGGTCAAACTCGTCCATCTCCACGATCTGCTGCTTGTCGCGCACGCAGGAGGCGATCACCTCCGCGATGCGGCGATCCATCGATTTTTTCACCCCGGGAACGGAGGCTCCACTATGATCAGGCGTTGCGGCGCGCGCCAGCAGGCAGTCCCGCACGGCGGCGAACAGCTTTGGATCGCCCAGCACGCCGTACTTGATCACTTCGGCCATGCCATCGGAAAAGTCGCTCTCCGGCAGAGTCCTCAACACCAGAGGGTCGCAGAGCACCAGCGCCGGCTGATGGAACGCGCCCGCCAGATTCTTGCCGGAAGGCAGGTCCACCGCGGTCTTGCCCCCCACCGAAGAATCGACCATGGCCAAAAGGCTCGTGGGGATCTGCACGCAGTCGATGCCCCGCAGGTACGTCGCAGCCGCAAAGCCCGCCATGTCGCCCGTCATGCCGCCGCCTAAGGCGACGAGCACGTCCGTGCGGGAGATCTTCTCCTCCGCCAGGAATTCCAGGATGCGCCCGTACTGCGCCAGCGTCTTGTTCGCCTCGCCCGCCCTGATCGTCAGCAGGCCGCAGGAAAGCCCCGCGTCGTACAGCGAAGCGCAGACCGTTTCGCACCAGGGCAGCATCAGATGTTCATCGCAGACGACCGCGGCCTTCTTCGCCTTCGGACAGGCCTTCGCGACCTCTTCGCCGCAGTCCGCCAGCAGGCCTTCCGCGATCTTCACGTCGTAGCCCCTGCCTGCGTTCACCCGTATCGTTTCCGTCTTCCGCATAGCCTATCTCCCGTCGATCTGCGCCTTGCGCTGCCGGCCTTCCTCGAGCAGCCGCACGAGCTCTTCCTCATCGCTCGCCAGAAGAGCCTGCCGATACTCTTCCATGCTCTGCATGAACCAGTCGATCTCCTTCAGCAGGTTGTCGCGGTTCTCCATGAACAGCTCCGCCCACATCCCGGGGTTGAGCCAGGCCACGCGCGTAAGATCCTTGTAGCTGCCGGCGGAGAAGCCCTTGTGGGACAGCGCCGTCTCGCTCTTGACGTAGGCGTTCGACACCACGTGCGCCATCTGCGACGTGAACGCGATCAGCCTGTCGTGCTCCTTCGCGGTCGTGATGGAGAACCTGCCGAAACCGGCGGGCTTCAGCAGCTCTTCTGCCCTTTCCAGAAGCCTGACGTCGTCGGGATCCATGGGCACGAGCACCATGGGCGCGTTGTGATAGAGGTTCGAACGCGCATACTTGAATCCGGAATACTGCGTGCCCGCCATGGGGTGGCCGCCGATGAAGCAAAACCCGTATTCCTTCGCCACGGGGAAAACCGCTTCGCAGATGGCTTCCTTCGTGCCCGAGCAGTCCATCACGATGGGATGGGTTCCGAAATGAGGCGCCATGGAGCGGATCCACGCTGCCGCCGCCTCCGGGTATATCGTCACGAGGATGAGGTCGCAGTCCTTCGCGTTTTTCTCCGTGAGAGGCTCATCCACCGCTCCGCTGAGCATGGCGAAATCCAGGACCGAGCGCGTGCGGTTAACGGCCAGCACCTGCCAGCCCGCCTCCTTATATGCCTTTGCGAAGGACCCGCCGATGAGGCCGAGTCCCACGATGCCGATCTTCATGGCCTTTCTCCTTGCCTGCCTTACTCGTTCACCACGTCCCGGATGCGGCGCACCTTGCCCATCAGCCGGTCGAACTCCTCCGGCCGCAGGGACTGGGCGCCGTCGCACAGCGCGTGCATGGGATCATTGTGGACTTCGATGATGAGCCCGTCGCAGCCGCTGGCTGCCGCCGCCATGGCCATGGGAGGCACGAGCCGCGCGATGCCCGTGGCATGGGACGGATCCACGATGATGGGCAGATGCGTCAGCTCGCGCAGCATGGACACGGCCGCCAGGTCCAGCGTGTTGCGGGTGTAGTCGTCGAACGTGCGGATGCCCCGCTCGCACAGGATGACCCGTTCATTGCCGCCCGCCATGATGTATTCGGCGCTCATCAGCAGTTCCTTCAGGGTGTTCGCGAGGCCCCGCTTCAGCAGGATGGGCTTGTCGATCTTGCCGACGGCCTTCAGCAGTTCGTAATTCTGCATGTTCCGCGCGCCGATCTGGATGACGTCCACGTTTTCAAAGAGCGGCAGGTCCTCCACGCCCATGCATTCCGTCACGAGGGGCAGCCCCGTCTCCTCTCTGGCGATCTCCAGCAGGCGCAGGCCTTCGCCCCGCAGGCCCTGGAAGTCGTAGGGAGACGTTCTGGGCTTGAAGGCGCCGCCGCGCAGCATGTCCGCGCCGGAAGCCTTGACGGCTTTGGCGACGGTCACGATCTGCTCCTCGGTCTCCACGGAGCAAGGCCCCGCGATGACGACGAAATTGCCCTGGCCGATCTTCACGCCGCCCACCTCCACGATGGTATCGCCTGGATGGAACTTGCGGTTGCTCTTCTTGAAGGGGTCGGTGATGCGCTTGACCGAATCCACGATGCCCAGGGACCCGATCAGGTCCATGTCGACCTTGGACGTGTCGCCCACGAGGCCTAGGACTGTCTGGTAATCTCCCCGGGAGATATGGACGGTAAGCCCCTGCCCCTGCAGCCAGCCGATGAGCTGGTCTCTCTTGTCTTCCTGTACGTTATGCTTTAAAACGACGATCATTGATCTTCTCCTCTGTCCTCGGCCAGGCTCTGCGTATTCTGCTTCAGCTCGGTATAGTAGCTGGAGATGCCGCTCGTATCCTCGGTGTAGCCGGGATTGGGCGGCGTCTGGTTCGTGATCTCCTCGCCCTTGTGCTTCTTCCACAGCACGAGGATGACCGCTACGATCAGCGCGGAAACCGCGACCGCCACGATGAGGATCGCTTTCAGAATCGTATTTGCCATATCCTTCACTCCCTTTAATCCTTGCGTTTTCTGGCCCAGCGCCTCTTTAATGTCATCCCAGGGAATGACAGATCCATCATCGGATTCGCCCGTAAAGAACTCCTCCCCATTGCCGTAGCGCTCCCCGAACCAGTCCTGCAGGCTGGCTGCCAGTTTTCTGACCGCGCCGTCTCCCGTAAACTCCATCATGCCCAGTTCGACGATGGTCTCCATGTAGCCCATGGCCGGGTCAACCGCGGACAGGCGCATGTAGCGGTCCACCGCGTCGTCCCAGTCGCTTTGCGCCTGGCGCCAGATGTCCAGCGCGGACAGCGCGGACGTGCCGTAGGAAATGTAATATACGGGCTGGTCGAAATTGTGCGAGATGAGAACCCAGTCGAATTCCTCTCCGCCCCAGCCGCCGAGGCCGTACTCCATGGACAGTTCCCAGGCCAGTTCGTTGATCTCCGCCAGGCTCATGCCCGGGTTTTGGTAGATCTTCTTCTGGAACTCGTCGTACATGCAGCCGCTCAGCACGGAATCCAGCATGCGGTAGAGCGCGTCGACCGTCATGAATTCACCGTCCCGGCCGTACAGGTCTTCCGCAAACTCCGTGATGAGCAGTTCCAGCGCCTGGGACTGGATCTCCGCCACGTCCAGGCAGCTCGTCAGGTAAGGCGAAGGCGTGGGATCGTGGAACGCGGCGTTGTAGTGGCCGAATTCGTGCACGAGGTCGCTGTAGTCGCGGTAGTCGCCGTAGGGGCTGTTGAAGATGAACGCGCTGCCGTAGGCGGGCAGGTTCTGGGTATACCCGGTCTCCGCCTTGCTGTCCGAGAGTTCAATGTCGTAGGTCCCGTACCGGCGCATGTATTGCCAGGCTTCCATCAGATCCGGATGGATGCGCTCGATGCCTTCTGCGACCACGTCCAGCACCTGCTCCTGCGTGCGGAAGTTCTCGACGCTGTCGGGATAGTCCATGTCCCACCAGACGTTATAGAAATCGTAATACAGCGGCACGATGTATTCCTTGACGTCCGCGCACAGCTGCTCGATGTCCTCGGGCCAGTAATCCCGGCCGTAGCTGTCGAAGGCGTATTCGTAGTAGTCGTCGTAGCCGCTTCGCTTCGCGATGGCGTCGCGGACCTCCACGAGCTGCAGGAAGATGGGCCCGCACAGTTCGTTGGCTTCCGCGGCGTACGCTTCGTAATCATCGCCGTCGTAGACAGCCTGCTCCACGGCCGTGTAATACTCCTGCACGAGGTCGTTCTCCTGCCGGTACAGGTCCTCGAGCTCGTCGCTGTTCTCCACGTAGGTCTCGATCCAGGCAGCCTGCCACTCGGTCAGCTGATCTCGCAGCACCCAGCCCTTCGGCCCCGCCAGGACCTTCTGCATGCTGGCAAAGAACCTGTCATCCCATTCCAGGTACAGGTCGTACATCTGATCCATATCGGCTTCGGCCTGAATGCTGTCCACATGGGCGTAATACGCCGCCTCGGCCAGCGTATTCTGGGTGAACAGCATGGCCATCTCGTCCAGCGCGTTTTGGTACAGGTTCAGAAAAACGTCGTTCGCCGTGGATTCGCTGACCGTTTCCAGCTTCTCCAGCAGCATTTCCAGCCTCGCAGGGTCCCAGCCGCTGTACTGCAGATCCCCCGGCTGCAGCGCCCTGTGCTCCATGTCCGCGTAGTAGGAAGCCTCTTCATCCGCAAATGCGGTCCATGCCGAGCCCAGCGCAAGGCAGCAGGCCAAAAGTGCTGTCAGCAGGCGCCTGGCGCGAGGTCCTCTCTTGCTCTCTTTCCTCATGTCGTCCCCCTTCCGTTGACCCTCTATTCGTAGCGCTCATCGATGACGCGCTTCGTCTTCTTTTCGCTCCTGGGCAGCAGGCCGATCTCGACGACCTTTACGAGCGGCGTAAAGCCGATGCGGCTCTTGACGGCGCTTGCGATGCGGTCCGCGAGGTCCAGGAAATTGACGTGGCCATTCGTTTCGACGTACAGGCGCATCGTGTCCTTGCCGTCGAGGTGCGAGATGCGGATCTGGTATTCGCTGGACGCCTCGGGGAAGCCGGCCAGGATCTCTTCGATCTGGCTGGGGAACACGTTGACGCCCTTGATCTTGATCATGTCGTCGCTGCGGCCCATGATGGTGTCGAGCCGCGGGTACCGGCTGCCGCAGGGGCATTCGCCCGGGATGATGCGGCTCAGGTCGTGCGTCCTGTAGCGGAT